>NZ_JBHWKU010000073.1:0-1226 GCF_042730645.1 Streptomyces sp. NPDC059906 | reverse complement strand
TGACGCACGTACCGCCTTCCTGTTCACGGGCCAGGGCAGCCAGCGGCTCGGGATGGGCCGTGAGCTCTACGAAGCCCACCCGGTCTTCGCCGATGCGCTGGACGCGGTCTGCGCACAGCTGGACGCGGTGCTCGACAGGCCGCTGAAGGACGTGCTGTTCGGGTCGGACGCGAGCCTGCTGGACGAGACGCGGTACACGCAGCCGGCGTTGTTCGCGGTCGAGGTGGCGCTGTTCCGGCTCGTGGAGAGCTGGGGTGTGCGGCCGGACTTCCTGTCCGGTCACTCCATCGGTGAGATCGCCGCCGCGCACGTCGCCGGGGTGTTCTCGCTGGATGACGCCTGCGCGCTGGTCGCGGCCCGGGGCCGTCTGATGCAGGCGCTGCCCGCCGGTGGGGTGATGATCGCCGTACAGGCCTCGGAGGAGGAGGTCCTGCCGCTGCTGACCGACCGCGTCAGCATCGCGGCCGTCAACGGCCCGCGCTCGGTGGTCGTCGCCGGTGACGAGGACGCGGCGCTCGCCGTCGCGGACGCGTTCCCCGACCGCAAGTCCAAGCGCCTCACCGTCAGCCACGCCTTCCACTCGCCGCACATGGACGGCATGCTCGACGACTTCCGCAAGGTTGCTGAGAGCCTGTCCTACGGGTCCCCGCGCATCCCGGTCGTCTCCAATCTGACCGGCGCCCTCGTCACCGACGAGATGGCCTCGGCGGAGTTCTGGGTCCGGCACGTCCGCGACGCCGTCCGTTTCCTCGACGGCATCCGCGTCCTGGAGGCCGCCGGGGTCACGACGTACCTCGAACTCGGTCCGGGTGGCGTGCTCTCGGCCATGGGCCAGGAGTGCCTGACCGGTGAGGGTGCTGCCTTCGTACCCGTCATGCGGAACGGACGTCCTGAGACCGAGGCGATGGTCGCAGCGGCCGCACAGGCCCATGTACGCGGCCTGAAGGTGAACTGGTCGCAGTTCTTCGTCGGTTCGGATGCCCGGTCCGTCGAACTGCCGACGTACGCCTTCCAGCGGCAGCGGTACTGGCTCCAGATGGCCGGGGTGACCCGGAGCGGCGCAGCCGACGAGCTGGACTCGCGCTTCTGGGACGCCGTGGAGCGCGAGGACATGGAGTCGCTCGTGGCCACGCTGGACATGGACGACGAGAACGCCTGGGACACGGTCCTGCCGGCCCTGCCGACGCTGTCGGCGTGGCGTCGTGGCCTGCGGACCCAGTCCGAGG
>NZ_JBHWKU010000072.1:0-1449 GCF_042730645.1 Streptomyces sp. NPDC059906 | reverse complement strand
ATATCGGGACTACTGGTGGCAATACGCTGAAAAGCGTCCAGCTATGGTCAAAGCCATCGAAGGGCTCGAACGTGTCCTGGTGGTAGCTCAAACCAGCCGGACCCAAATGCCCGCCAGAGTCCCAGTTGGTCCCGTATTCGACCAGAAGCTTGTGGTATTTCCTCGCCAAGGAACAGCTGATCTTTGCTTTCGTGCAAGCAGTTTCCAGTATCTCTGGACTCTTAGAATGGGTTCAACCAGGACTGCCGATCTCGTTTTTACTCCATCTACCTGTTCTGAAACGTTGCCGCAGCCGCAGAATGTCGACTCCTTGCAAGCGGCCGGGGCCTCCCTTGAAAAGGCGCGCAGCAATGTAATGCTGGACCGTTGGATAGGACTGACGAAGCTATATACCGAAATGCATGACCCGACCGTCACCGATTCTTGCATCAAAGATTTGCGTAACGCACACTCGGAGGTTGATCGAATGGTGGCCCGAGCATACGAATGGGCGGATCTCGATATCGAATGTGGATTTCATCAAACCCCGCAAGGACTGCGATACACCTTTAGCCCCGCCGTGCAGTCGGAAATCTTGGACCGCATCCTGGAGCTGAACCACGAACGGCACCGCCTGGAGTCTGTTGATGCCAGGGAGAAGGGTAACGAGCGGACGATGAGTAGCAGAGGGAGCGGGCTACCCTCCGCAGGCGATGCCCTCTTCTGAGCGGCCCCTTCCCTCAGAAGAGGACGTCGTCGATTGAAGCAGGAGTTCCTGGCAGCCTCGCGGATGTCTTGTTTCGATTTTTCTCCCTCTCCTTGGTTTTCCGATCAGAAGTAATGTTATTCGACTCCCGGTGGCGTTGGTCATGATTGCGTTCGAGCAGGCGGTCTAGAATCTCAATTCGCGTAACTGGATCTACGGTATAACGGAGGCCCTGTCGTGCCGGATGGAATCCGTGACCAAGGTTAAGGTCCCCCCATCCGTAGGCGTCTGAGACTGCTCGATCGATTTCTCCGTGGAGGTTCCTCAGTCCCAGGATATCGTCGTCGGCGACGGTCGAATTGTGGAGCAGACTATAGATTTTCGTCAGGCCGAGTTGTCGATTCTCCATAACCGAACTGCGCACAATTTCGAGCATTTTCCCCATTGCGGTCAATTCGACGATACTCCCAGGCCAGGGAAACGTCTCATAAGCGTCGGACGGGGAGTAATTGAGATCTGCCTTCATTGTGGACGAGTTGCGCCATGCCCAAAGCGAGTGGAATGAACTTGAAAGCAGGGCGAGGTCAGCATCCGTCGATGTGGCGAAGACCCCCAGTTTGTGAGAGAGGACTTGGTGGCTGGTCACGCGAACTGGCATGACTGTGCGACTGACGAGCGCTACCACCAGGATGCGGTCAAGTCCTTTGACGGCCTGGTACAGCTTGGGAGCTCGCTCGGCATACTGCCACCACCTCTCGCGTCGC
>NZ_JBHWKU010000070.1:0-1796 GCF_042730645.1 Streptomyces sp. NPDC059906 | reverse complement strand
CCCGAAGGGTTATTTGTCAGAATGACAAACCGATTTCGAGCCGGCGAGAACCCATTGTCACACCACGATTTAGGGGGTGTGTATAAATGGGCACTCTCTGTGAAATTTGAAGCTTTGAAATTCCGAATGGCGCACTTATACACTCTGTCGAGTGAGTGCTAAAATGCTGAAGCATTTCCGTCAAGCGTGTGGAGGAATCTTGTAGAGAGATATAGCATAGATACCCGTATCTCTAGAGATATTTTGGTATATCCCTGCTATATCTATGGGGTATCTATGCTATATCTTTGGCTTCAAAAACGGCACCTGTTCTAAGAGCATAGAAACTCAACAGGCACAGCCTGTTTGACACCCTTTTTTTTAGGGTGGCACCGAGTTTCCTTATGCTCTTTTTCTCTGAAGCTAAACCTGTTTTATATGTCGTAGTCTTTTTATTGGGAGTGACCCCTTGCTGTACAATTTCCGGAGGTGCCGATAAGGGACGAATTTTCCCTTGTCGGTTGCCTTTGGGGATTGTAAGGGGTGGAGGCTCGGAATCAAAAGGAAACGAAATATCATTCCGAGTGTGCTTCTTTTTTCTGTTCTTGAATTCTATTATTTCCAATGTTAGAATTATGTTAACAACTTGTTAGGAGTGTGTTTGGATGGAAGAGAAAAAACAAATTGGACCTCGAATTACTGTTGAAACATTTAAAAAGCTAGAGTTATTAGCCGAACATTTTACAAAACACAATGAATTTGGAAGAGTTTCAAAAGATGCTGTAATTGAGTTTGCTATTAAGGAATTGTATAGGGACTATTTGGGAAAAGGACGCTAATTTTTGTTGAAAAACTGACTTCGGATTTGGGGTTCTTTATTATTAACTTGATTTTAATTAAACATTACAGGAAAAATTGAGGGGAAATGGATGGATAAACGCAATGGTGACGCGGTTTTCATAGCTCCAAATGATGTTGTAAAAGTGACCACTATGAATCACGTCATTGAAGTTCAGCATATGGAGAAGATGAACCGGAAAAATAATATCAAAAAATTGGACAAGGATAGGTTTGTAGACCTCTCTACTGGGGAGATCCGGGAGTTCGAGCATTCGGAAAATCGGCAGGAAAATTATAATTCTTTGAGACAAACCTTTAAGAAGCTGCGTTATTTGATAAATAACAATTTTATAGGACGGCCAAATGAATTACATATAACTTTGACATACAAGAAAAATATGACGGACACGAAAAAACTTTATAGTGATTTTCAAAATTTTATCGACAGGTTGCGTTATAAATACAAGAAAGAAAGTTCGATAGATTATTTATCGGTGGTAGAGCCACAAGGACGTGGAGCCTGGCATTGTCATGTTTTAATGCGCTTTAATGATTTGGATAAGATTTATATTAAAAATGCTGAATTAAGGAGTCTATGGGGTTTAGGATTTGTAACAATCAAGTCATTAAAGGATATAGACAACATAGGAGCCTATTTGAGCGCTTATTTGACTGATATAGACCTAGAAGATGTCCAAGACAGGGAAACAGCCTTAAAAGTGGCTTCAGAGGGCTGTGAGGTGCAAACAAAGATCGTAGAAGGTCGGGAAAAGAAATTTTTAAAAGGCGGACGGCTGCACATGTATCCTTCCGGAATGAATATGTATCGAAAATCAAAAGGGATTGTTAAGCCGGAACGGGAAGAAATGAAGTTCGGAGACATAAAAAAAGTAGTGGGTTCGGCAAAACCACACTACGAGAAAAGTTATCATGTCGAAAATGACAATTTTGAAAACACAATTTCGTTTCTCCAGTAT
>NZ_JBHWKU010000069.1:0-2015 GCF_042730645.1 Streptomyces sp. NPDC059906 | reverse complement strand
TTGTCGACCGTGCAGTGCAGGGAGTCGTCGACCACGTCGGCGACGATGGTGTCGCCGGGGTCGGCCTCGCCGCCGAGGAGCAGGTCGGCGACGCGGTTGTCGAGTTCGGCCTGGATGGTGCGCCGCAGTGGTCGGGCGCCGAACTCCGGCTGGTGGCCGTGGGCGATCAGCAGCTTCTTGGCCGCCTCGGTGACCTTCAGCGTCAGGCCCTGGGCGTGCACCCGCCGTTCGCTCTGGGCCAGCAGGTGGTCCACGATCCGCGAGAGGTCGTCCTGGGTGAGGCCGTGGAAGACGATGATCTCGTCGATGCGGTTGAGGAACTCCGGCAGGAACCGCCCCCGCAGCTCCTGCATCAACTCGTCCTTGAGGTCGGACACGTCGCCCTTGTGGTCGAGGATGCGGT
Organism: Streptomyces sp. NPDC059906; assembly: GCF_042730645.1. Taxonomy (NCBI): domain Bacteria; kingdom Bacillati; phylum Actinomycetota; class Actinomycetes; order Kitasatosporales; family Streptomycetaceae; genus Streptomyces; species Streptomyces sp. NPDC059906. Next base: position 1,612 of record NZ_JBHWKU010000069.1, on the reverse strand, counting down.
GGGCGCCGATGTTGGAGGTCATGATGACCACGCAGTGCCGGAAGTCGACGGTGCGGCCCTGTCCGTCGGTGAGGCGGCCGTCGTCGAGGATCTGCAGCAGGGTGTTGAAGACGTCGGGGTGGGCCTTCTCCACCTCGTCGAACAGGACCACGCTGTAGGGCTGCCTACGGACCTTCTCAGTGAGCTGGCCGGCCTCCTCGTAGCCGACGTAGCCCGGGGGCGCGCCGACGAGCCGGGCGACCGTGTGCTTCTCCTGGAACTCGCTCATGTCGAAGCGGATCATGCGGTTCTCCTCGCCGAACAGCAGCTCGGCGAGGGTCTTGGCCAGCTCGGTCTTGCCGACGCCGGTGGGGCCGAGGAAGAGGAAGGAGCCCACCGGCCGGCCGGGGTCGCCCATGCCGGCCCGGTTGCGGCGCACGGCCCGCGCGACGGCGGTGACCGCCTCGTCCTGGCCGACGATCCGGGCGTGCATCTCGTCCTCCAGCCGGAGCAGGCGCTCCTTCTCCCCGGCCGTCAGCTGGGAGACCGGGATGCCGGTGCGCCGCGAGATCACGTCCGCGATGTCGTCGGCGGTGACGGAGACGACGCCCTCGCGGCGTTCCTGGATGCCCGCGAGTTCGCCCTCCGCCTGGGCGATCTCGTCCTTCAGCTCGCCCGCCCGGTCGTAGTCCTCGGCTGCGACGGCCTGCTCCTGCTCCCGGCGCAGCTTCGCGATGCGGTCCTCGCGGCTGACGACCTCGGTGGAACGGCTCGCGCTGCGCAGCCGTACCCGGGCGCCCGCCTGGTCCATGACGTCGATCGCCTTGTCGGGCAGGAAGCGGTCGCCGACGTAGCGGTCGGACAGTTCCGCCGCCGCGGTCAGCGCTCCGTCGGCGAAGCGGACCTGGTGGTGCGCCTCGTAGGCGTCGCGCAGGCCTTCCAGGATCTGCACCGTCTCCTCGACCGAGGGCTCGGGGACCATCACCGGCTGGAAGCGGCGTTCGAGGGCGGCGTCCTTCTCGACGTACTTGCGGTACTCGTCGATGGTCGTGGCGCCCACCACGTGCAGTTCGCCGCGCGCGAGGGCCGGCTTGAGCATGTTGCCGGCGTCCATGGAGCTCTCGCCGCTCGCCCCGGCGCCGACGACGGTGTGCAGTTCGTCGATGAACAGGATGATGTCGCCGCGGGCCTGCTGGACGTCCTCGATGACCTTCTTGAGCCGCTCCTCGAACTGTCCCCGGTACTGCGCGCCCGCCACCATGGCGGACAGGTCGAGGGCGACCACCCTCTTGTCCTTCAGCGTGCCCGGGACCTCGCCGGCCACGATGCGCTGGGCCAGTCCCTCCACGATGGCGGTCTTGCCGACGCCGGGCTCGCCGATCAGCACCGGGTTGTTCTTGGAGCGCCGGGAGAGGATCTCGACGGTCTGCTCGATCTCCTCGGCGCGGCCGACGACGGGGTCGAGCTTCCCGGCCTTCGCCTCGTCGGTCAGGTCCCGTCCGTACTCGTCCAGCGTGGTGGCCGGTTTCCCGCCGTCGTCGCCCGCTGTCCCGCCCGAACGGGCGGCCTGCTCGGTGAGCCCCTCCAGCTTGCCGATGTCCTGCCCCTGAGCGCCCAGCAGCCGGGCCGCGCC
>NZ_JBHWKU010000068.1:0-7811 GCF_042730645.1 Streptomyces sp. NPDC059906 | reverse complement strand
TCCGACTCTATCAGATCTTTCCGATCCGATTTCCTCGGTGCTTTCCAGGTTCCCGCTTTCGCGTTTCCCTTTCCGGCGGTTCCGACTTTATCAGAGATTCTGAGTCGGTATTTCCACCCTCCCTGGGCGGCTCCGAACCACGAAGTGATCGGGTGCCCGTCCGAGCGGAGATGTAAACGTACTGGAGCGGGGCGCCCCGATGCAAATCGAGGCGCCCCGCTCCGGGTTGGCGCTGTCGGTGGTCCGACGGCCCGTCAGACCTCCACGACGACGGGCAGGATCATCGGCCGGCGCCGGTAGGTGTCCGAGACCCACTTGCCGAGGGTCCTGCGGATCAGTTGCTGCAACTGGTGCGGCTCGACGACTCCGTCCTGGGCCGAGCGCTCCAGTGTCTCGGTGATCTTGGGGAGCACCGCGGCGAAGGCGGAGTCCTCGATGCCCGAGCCGCGGGCCTGGACGTGCGGCCCACCGGTGATCTTGCCGGTGGAGGAGTCCATGACCACGAAGACCGAGATGATGCCCTCGTCGCCGAGGATCTTGCGGTCCTTGAGGGCCGGTTCGCCGACGTCGCCGACCGAGAGCCCGTCGACGTAGACGTACCCCGCCTGGACCTTGCCGGTGATCTTCGCCTTGCCCTCGACGAGGTCGACGACCACGCCGTCCTCGGCGATGACGATGCGGTCGTGCGGGACGCCGGTCAGGGCGCCCAGCTCGGCGTTGGCACGCAGGTGGCGCCATTCGCCGTGGACCGGCATCAGGTTCTTCGGGCGGCAGATGTTGTAGAAGTACAGCAGCTCGCCGGCCGACGCGTGGCCCGAGACGTGGACCTTGGCGTTGCCCTTGTGGACGACGTTGGCGCCCCAGCGGGTCAGGCCGTTGATCACGCGGTACACCGCGTTCTCGTTGCCCGGGATGAGGGACGAGGCCAGGATCACCGTGTCGCCGTTGACGATGCGGATCTGGTGGTCGCGGTTGGCCATGCGGGACAGGGCGGCCATCGGTTCGCCCTGGGAGCCGGTGCAGACCAGGACGACCTCGCTGTCGGGCAGGTCGTCCAGCGTCTTGACGTCGACCACCAGGCCCGGTGGGACCTTGAGGTAGCCGAGGTCTCTCGCGATGCCCATGTTGCGGACCATGGAGCGGCCGACGAAGGCGACCCGGCGGCCGTATTCGTGCGCGGCGTCCAGGATCTGCTGGATGCGGTGGACGTGGCTGGCGAAGCTCGCCACGATGATGCGCTTGCGGGCGCCGGCGAAGACCTGCCGCAGGACGTTCGAGATGTCCCGCTCGGGTGGGACGAAGCCCGGCACCTCGGCGTTGGTCGAGTCGGCGAGGAGCAGGTCGATGCCCTCCTCGCTAAGCCGCGCGAAGGCGTGCAGGTCGGTGAGGCGGCCGTCCAGCGGGAGCTGGTCCATCTTGAAGTCGCCGGTGTGCACGACCATGCCCGCGGGGGTGCGGATGGCGACGGCCAGCGCGTCCGGGATGGAGTGGTTGACCGCGACGAACTCGCAGTCGAAGGGACCGACGCGTTCGCGGTGCCCCTCCGCCACCTCGAGGGTGTACGGCCGGATGCGGTGCTCCTGGAGCTTGGCCTCGATGAGCGCGAGGGTCAGCTTGGAGCCGATCAGCGGGATGTCCGGCTTCTCCCGGAGGAGGAAGGGGACGCCGCCGATGTGGTCCTCGTGGCCGTGGGTCAGGACGATGCCCTCGATGTCGTCGAGGCGGTCCCGGATGGACGTGAAGTCCGGCAGGATCAGGTCGATGCCGGGCTGCTCCTCCTCGGGGAAGAGCACGCCGCAGTCGACGATCAGCAGACGGCCGCCGTATTCGAAGACCGTCATGTTGCGGCCGATTTCGCCGAGGCCGCCGAGGGGCGTGACCCGGAGGCCGCCCTTGGGAAGCGCCGGGGGTCGGCCCAGTTCAGGATGCGGATGACTCAAAAGACTCTCCTCACCACACGCGCCACGTACCGGTGGGCACGTGGCGCGCATGACGTTCGTGCAGAAGCAGTTGTCGTATGGGGTGCGGGCACCGGTGGCCCGCCTATTCAGTTGTGAAGTCCGTCCGGTCGTGCGGTGGTGCGAAGTCTGATGTCAGAGCTGTACCCCGCCGGCGGCAAGATCGATCTTGAGCTGCTCGGTTTCCTCGGGCGTGAGGCCGACCATGGGGGCGCGCAGCGGTCCGGCGGGCAGCCCCTGGAGGGCGAGCGCGCCCTTGGTGGTCATGACGCCCTGGGTGCGGAACATGCCGGTGAACACCGGGAGCAGCTTCTGGTGGATCTCCAGGGCCTTCTGTACGTCACCGGCGACGTGCGCGTCCACCATGGCGCGCAGCTCCGGGGTGACGACGTGGCCGACGACGGAGACGAAGCCGACCGCGCCCACGGCGAGCAGCGGCAGGTTGAGCATGTCGTCGCCGGAGTACCAGGCGAGGCCGGAGCGCGCGATGGCCCAGCTGGCCCGGCCGAGGTCGCCCTTGGCGTCCTTGTTGGCGACGATCCGCGGGTGCTCCGCGAGGCGGACCAGGGTCTCGGTGTTGATCGGGACGCCGCTGCGGCCGGGGATGTCGTAGAGCATGACGGGCAGCTCGGCGGCGTCGGCGATGGCCGTGAAGTGCAGGTACAGGCCCTCTTGCGGGGGCTTGTTGTAGTACGGCGTGACGAGCAGCAGGCCGTGGGCGCCGACGCGCTCCGCGGCGCGGGCCAGCTCGATGCTGTGCTGGGTGTTGTTGGTGCCGACTCCGGCCACGACGTGCGCCCGGTCGCCGACGGCCTCCACCACGGCTCGTACGAGGTCCGCTTTCTCCGCGTCGCTGGTGGTCGGGGACTCGCCGGTGGTGCCGTTGATGATCAGGCCGTCGTTGCCTGCGTCCACCAGGTGGGTGGCGAGCCGCTGGGCGCCGTCGAGGTCGAGTGCGCCGTCCGCCGTGAAGGGCGTGACCATGGCGGTGAGGACCCGCCCGAAGGGGGTCTGCGGAGTGGAGGTCGGAGCCATGGGTTACACGCTACTCGTTGCTCAGGGCGGGGTCTGCCCTCGGGGGAGTCGGCAGGTCGGAACGGAGGAGGAGCCCGGCACTGCCTGCTCGGGGGTTCAAGCAGTGCCGGGTCCCTTTGATCAGGCTAGATGAACTTCTCCAAACGCCGCAATCCGGACACTTCGCATGGTTGATGCGTACATCTGTGCCCGGCCGGGCGGGCCAGGGCGCCTGACCCGTTACGGCGCCACGCGCCCGTTGGCGTTGAAGGCGGCGTGGGTGAGCGGCATGAGGCGGGCCCACTCCGCCTCCATCTTCTCGCCGACCATCTCGATCTCCCGCTGCGGGAACGAGGGCACCTTCGCCAGCTCGTGCTGGGTGCGCAGGCCCAGGAAGTGCATCAGCGAGCGGGCGTTGCAGGTGGCGTACATCGACGAGTACAGGCCGACGGGGAGCACCGAGCGTGCCACCTCGCGGGCGACGCCGGCGGCGAGCATCTGCTGGTACATCGCGTAGGCCTGGCGGTAGGAGTCCTCCATCGCGCCGCCGACCAGCTCGTGCTGCTCGGGGGTGCCCTCGACGAAGACGTACTTGCCGGGGCGGCCCTGCTGGACCAGCTTGCGGGAGGCGTCCGGCACGTAGAAGACGGGCTGGAGCTCGCGGTAGCGGCCCGACTCCTCGTTGTAGGACCAGCCGACGCGGTGCCGCATGAACTCCCGGAAGACGAAGATCGGGGCGCTGACGAAGAAGGTCATCGAGTTGTGCTCGAACGGGCTGCCGTGCCGGTCCCGCATCAGGTAGTTGATCAGGCCCTTGGAGCGCTCCGGGTCTTTCTTCAGCTCGTCCAGGGACTGCTCCCCGGCGGTGGAGACGCGGGCGGCGAACAGCACGTCGGAGTCGGTCGCGGCGCTCTTGACCAGTTCGACGGTGATGTCACTGCGAAGTTCGATCTTCGGATCGTCGGCGGGGGTGTCGGTCACGGTGTGGAGGGCCTTCCCAGTCAATCTCGGCGCTTGGCGAGGCCACTCTACGGCCCGCCCAGGGGCGCCGAATGGGGCGATCGGTGCCGTGCCGCAATGAAGTCGGTGAAACAGGGCACCTGGAGGGCCGTTCGCTCGTCTGTATGAGTAACAGCACTTCATTCCAGTCCCTGAAGGGAGACGCAGTCCCTATGATCCGCCGGCGTGAACCCGTGCCGTTCGCCTTCGTCGCCGAGGCCGACAGGTTCCGCAGCAATGTCACACCCCCGCCGCGCGAGCGGGCGTCCTTCGGCCAGCTGGCCGGACGCTGGCTCCTCGGTGTCACCGTCGTCGCCGGTCTGGTGGGCTCTCTGGTGATCGGGATGCCCGCCCTGTCGGCCGACCAGCCCTCACCGCACAAGCAGCCGTCGCAGGCGTCCGAGGGGCGCTAGGCGTATCGGGCACGGCCGGCCCGGCTCCATCCGGACCCCCGAGGGTGGTGACCGAAGACGCAGGTCGGTAGCCTCACCGGGCACAACACTTGCCTTGGAACGAGTGAGGACCAGCCGTGCCCCTGCCCTTCCTGACGGCCGACCGCGCCTTTGACACGGCCGACGACGTCGCGCTGCCGTACGACGACCGCGACCTCTGGCGCCGGCCCTACCGGCCGGGGCCGTGGCGCGTGGGGGTGGCGGCCCTGATGCTGCTGCTCGCCTCGTTCGTCCTGTTCGCGGCCGTCATCATCGCGGCGACGGGCGGTCCGTCCTCCGCCGGGGTGGTCTTCGGCATCGCGGTCGTCGTCATCCTCTGCGCCCTGCGGATGCTGCGCATGGGCGCGTGGGTGAGCGCGCACGGAGTGCGTCAGGTGGGCTTCTTCACCACACGCACGGTCGCCTGGCAGCAGGTCGCCAGCCTGCGCACGGTGCAGCAGCCGGTGCGCTGGCTGGGACTGCCGCGCACAGTGCAGGGGCAGGCGCTGCTGCTGGTGCGGCAGGGCCGGTCGGCGGAACCCCTGTCCCCGCTGCTGACCTCGCACAACTCCGACTTCCTCGCCCGCGACGGTGCCTTCAACCGGGCGGCCGACGCGGTGGAGGCGTGGGCCGACGAGTACCGACGGGGCTGACGCACCGGAGGGTCGAAACGCGAGGGGCCCGGACCGCATCACTGCGGTCCGGGCCCCGGCGTTTCGGCTGCGGTCGGGTCAGGCGGCCTCGACGTGCTTGCCGTCGTGCAGGGCGATCGCCCGTTGCATCGCCTTGCGGGCGCGCGGGGTGTCACGGGCGTCGTGGTAGGCGACGGCGAGGCGGAACCAGCTGCGCCAGTCGCCGGGGGCGTCCTCGGTCTCGGCCCTGCGCAGGGCGAAGACCGCGTCGGCCGACTCGCGGTCGACCCGGCCGCTGGGGGTGCGCTTCAGCTCGTCGACGGGCAGTCCGCCCTCGGCGTCGAGTTCGGCGGCGAGCTGGTTGGCCCGGCGGACGAACTGGGTGTTCTTCCACAGGAACCACAGGCCGATCACCGGCAGGATCAGCACCGCGACGCCGAAGGTGACGGTGAGGAGGGTGCCGGTCTTGATGAGCAGTACGCCGCGGCTGCCGACCAGGAGGAAGTAGAAGACCAGGACGGCGGCCGTGACGAGGTAGGTGATCTTCGCGCGCATCAGGGTGAGGGTCTCAGTCCAGGTCCAGGAAGTGTTCCAGGCCGAAGGTGAGGCCCGGGGTGGTGACCACCCGGCGGGCGCCCAGCAGGATGCCCGGCATGAAGCTGCTGTGGTGCAGGGAGTCGTGCCGGACGGTGAGGGTCTCGCCCTCGGCGCCGAGCAGGACCTCCTGGTGGGCGAGCAGGCCGCGCAGCCGGACCGCGTGCACCGGGACCCCGTCCACGTCCGCCCCGCGGGCGCCGTCCAGGGCGGTGGCAGTGGCGTCGGGCGCCGGTGCGGAGCCTGCCTTCTGCCGGGCCGCCGCGATCAGCTGGGCGGTGCGGGTGGCGGTGCCGCTGGGGGCGTCCACCTTGTTCGGATGGTGCAGCTCGACGACCTCGACGGACTCGAAGTACGGGGCCGCGAGCTGCGCGAACTTCATGGTCAGCACGGCGCCGATGGAGAAGTTCGGCGCGATGAGCACGCCGGTCCCCGGGGCGGCGTCGAGCCACGCGTTCAGCCGAGCGAGGCGCTCGTCGGTCCAGCCGGTGGTGCCGACGACGGCGTGGATGCCGTGGCGCAGGCAGTAGTCGAGGTTGTCCATCACCGAGGCGGGGGTGGTCAGCTCGACGGCGACCTGGGCGCCGGACTCGGCCAGCGCCTCCAGGCTGTCGCCCCGGCCGAGGGCGGCGACCAGCTCCATGTCCTCGGCGGCCTCGACCGCCCGTACCGCCTCGGAGCCGATCCGGCCCTTGGCACCGAGGACGGCCACGCGCAGCTTGCTCATGTCACATGCTTCCTTCTCGAACGTTTCGCGACGGGACCGTCAGGCGACGACGTCGTGCAGCCGGGACGCCTGCTTGTCCTTGAGCGGGCCGATGACCGACAGGGACGGCCGGCGACCCAGGACGTCGCGGGCGACGGCCCGGACGTCGTCCGGCGTGACCGAGGCTATCCGGGCCAGCATGTCGTCGACGGACATCTGCTCGCCCCAGCACAGCTCGCTCTTGCCGATACGGTTCATCAGCGCGCCCGTGTCCTCCAGGCCGAGGACCGTGGAGCCCTGGAGCTGGCCGACGGCGCGGCCGATCTCGTCGTCGGTGAGTCCGTGCTCGGCGACGTGGTCCAGCTCGTCACGGCAGATCCCCAGCACGTCGTGCACCTGGGAGGGCCGGCAGCCCGCGTACACGCCGAAGAGGCCGCAGTCGGCGAAGCCGGACGTGTACGAGTACACGCTGTAGGCCAGGCCGCGCTTCTCCCGGACCTCCTGGAAGAGGCGCGAGGACATGCCGCCGCCGAGGGCGGTGTTGAGGACGCCCATCGCCCAGCGGCGCTCGTCGGTGCGGGCCAGGCCCGGCATGCCGAGGATGACGTGGGCCTGCTCGGTCTTGCGGCCGATCAGCTCCACGCGTCCGGCGGCACGGACGGTGCGCCGGCCCTCGCGCGGGGCGAGCGGCTGGGCCGCCGGGTCCTTGAGGGCGCCGGCCTTCTCGAAGGCGGCGCGGACCTGGCGTACGACCTTGTTGTGGTCGACGTTGCCGGCCGCGGCGACCACCAGGTGGGTGGGGTCGTAGTGCTTCTTGTAGAAGCGGCGGATGCGGTCGGCGGTGAGGGCGTTGACCGTGTCGACGGTGCCGAGGACGGGGCGGCCCAGCGCGTTGTCGCCGAACATGGTGTGCGCGAACAGGTCGTGCACGCAGTCGCCGGGGTCGTCCTCGGTCATCGCGATCTCTTCGAGGATGGCGCCGCGCTCGACGTCGACGTCCTCCTCCTGGATCAGCGAGCCGGTCAGCATGTCGCAGACCACGTCGATGGCGAGCGGCAGGTCGGTGTCGAGCACGCGCGCGTAGTAGCACGTGTACTCCTTCGCCGTGAACGCGTTCATCTCGCCGCCGACCGCGTCGATGGCGGAGGAGATGTCCAGGGCGCTGCGGCCCCGGGTGCCCTTGAAGAGCAGGTGCTCCAGGTAGTGGGTGGCGCCGTTCAGGGCCGGGGTCTCGTCGCGGGAGCCGACGTGGGCCCAGATGCCGAAGGTCGCCGAGCGGACCGAGGGGAGGGTCTCGGTGACGATGCGCAGGCCGCCGGGGAGGGTCGTCCTGCGGACCGTGCCGATGCCGTGCTCGCCCTTGATGAGGGTTTGGGTACGGGCGACGGCCCGCGCCTCCGAGGTGGTGGGGGGCCGCGCCCGGGGGCGGAGGGGCCGCGCATGTGGGGGGGGGGCGTAATGTGGGCGCCCGCAAAGC
>NZ_JBHWKU010000067.1:0-8613 GCF_042730645.1 Streptomyces sp. NPDC059906 | reverse complement strand
TGAGACTTCGAACACCTCCCCCAACGGCACGGGAGCCTCGTGCGTTGCGCATCCTGTCGGCGTCACCCGATCAGTGGCCCTGCTGAAAACGCTCACGGTGTTGTTGATGTAGCCGGAGGAGACCCTCCTCGCGCGGAAGGCGAACAGCTGGTCCACGTGTTCCCCCCTGCGACGGTCGGTGCACTTCGGCTGCTGGGGGCGGACGGCCTGCCAGGTGTCCAGGGCTTGGCCCAGGATCGGGTCGACCGGTTTAGAGAAGGAGGTGCCGGTCTTGTGGGTCGGCACGTCCAGCAGGCAGACCGCGTCGCGTGCCAGGACCTGGTCCGAGTTGCCGGTGATGGTCGTGCTGTCGTGCTGCCAGCGGATGCACCCCACCCGCAGCCGGGCGATCTCGTCGCTGCGCTGTCCGGAGAACAGCCAGGCCAGTGTGAGGGCGTGGACCAGTTCGAAGGGGTAGAAGTCCCCGGCCTGAGTCTGCGGGAGGTCGTCTTCGGTCAGGTTCGGACCGGCCCACGGCAGCTTCGCCCAGACCTCGTCAGCGATCACTCGCGGGTCCGGGCCAAGCAGGGATGCGATGCTGCGTGGGGTGCCCAGCGCCCGCTGCGGGTCGAAACGCCGTGGGATCCACTCCCACTTCTGGATGTCACGGAAGAACGTACGAACCGCGGCGAGATGCCCGGCCTTCGAGGGCGCCTCCAGCGGCTTGCCGAGACGGTCCTGGACCCCGGCGGTGCGCTGGAGATAGTCGCCTACCTTCATCCGGTCCACCGCCGCGATCCACGTCGCGCAGGTCTGCCTTGTCCAGGTGGCCGGATCGGCGCCCTGCGGGTGCTTGGCCTGGAGCCAGCGGCCGGCCTTGAACAGCGTCGCGCGCAGGCTTCTGCGCGTGCGCGGAGTGAGCGTGGAAGTGTCGTACCAGGGCTCGGAAACCGCCCGCCGTCCTCCGCACCGAAGGAGCAGGACAGTTCCCAGCACCACTCAGGAGGCCCACCGCGCCGACCGTACCGTCGTCGTCACTGACGTGTCGGAGTCCGCCCTGGCGAAGCTCGCCGGGAAGCTCGTCTCGGACCGCCTGATCACCGTGGCGGCCGACATCTCCGACGCCGATTCCGTGGCCGCCCTCGCCGCCGTCGCCGAAGAGCACGGCGGTACGGACGTGCTGATCAACTGCGCGGGCTGGTTTCCGTTCCAGCCCTTCGCCGAGACCTCCCACGACCTGTGGCGTCGAGTGATCGACATCAACGTCAACGGCATTCCTGGTGACCCAGGCCCTCCTGCCCCAGCTGGGCGGCAAGGGCTGGGGGCGGATCGTGAACTTCGGGTCGGGGTCCGTCTTCCCCGGCGTCGCCGGGCAGGTCCACTACGTCACCGCGAAGGCCGGGGTGGTGGGATTCACCCACTCGCTGGCCCGGGAGGTCGGGCACCTGGGCATCACCGTCAACCAGGTCACCCCGGGCGTCACGCTCACCGGACCGGTGAAGGAACACTTCCCCTCCGAACTGTTGGCCTCCCAGCGCGAGGGCCGCGCCGTACCCCGCGACCAGCGTGCCGAGGACCTGGTGGGCCCGGTGTTCTTCCTCGCCTCACCCGACGCCGACTTCATCAGCGGGCAGACGCTGAACGTCAACAGCGGCATGTACATGATCTGATCGGGCCTCCCCCGTACGCAAGGAGAGAGCAATGCACGTCGTGTCGCGGTGCTCCGCCGCGGACGCGGCCGCGCCCGAGGGAAGCGAGCGCGGCCGGTGAGCGCCCTGCGTCGGCCCGCCGAGTTCGGGGCCTTCCTCACTCCCGCCGCCGCGGATCCCCGCTCGCCCGTCGAGCTGGCGGTCCTCGCCGACCAGTCGGGGCTGGACCTGGTGACCTTCCAGGACCACCCCTACCAGCCGGCGTTCCTCGACTCCTGGACGCTGCTGTCGTACGTCGCCGCGCGCACCAGCCGGGTCACGCTGTCGTCGAACGTCACGAACCTCCCGCTCCGGCCGCCCGCCATGCGCGCCCGCGCCGGTGCGTCCCTGGACCTGCTGTCGGACGGCCGCTTCGCGCTGGCCCTCGGCTCGGGGGCATTCTGGGAGGGCATCGCGGCCATGGCCGGCCCCCGTCGCACCCCGGGCCAGGCGGTGACGGCGCTCGACGAGGCCGTCACCGTCGTCAGGGAGCTGTGGGACACCGAGCGGCGCACCGGCGCGCGCTTCGAGGGGGACTTCTACACCCTCCTCGGTGCCAAGCGCGGACCAACGCCGGCTCACCGCATCCCGGTCTGGCTCGGCGCCTACAAGCCGCGCGGCCTGCGCCTCGTGGGCAGGCGCGCGGACGGTTGGCTGCCCACGCTGAGCTATCTGGACTCCCTGGATGCCATCACCGAGGCGAACCGGCGCATCGACGACGCCGCGGTCGCCGCCGGCCGTGACCCGGCCGAGATCCGCCGCATGCTGAACATCGGCCCGGACCTCGCCCACCCCGAGGCCCTGGCCGAGCTGGGGCAGGTGCACGGCATCGAGGACGTTCATCCTGATGAGCGACGACCCGGGGCTGATCCGCCGTTACGGCACGGAGGTCGCACCCGCCGCGCGCGAGCTGCTCGGCGCTCAGTGACCGGCCTCCGTGAGTACGGACTCCAGCAGGCCGAGGTTCGCCAGGATCTCGGCCTGCTCGGTCGTGTCGAGGCCGGTGGTGGTCAGCCGCTCCAGGTCCGCCCAGGCGTCGACCACCTTCGCGCGCAGCGCGAGGCTGGCCTCCGTGGCCTCGACGATCACCGCCCGCCGGTCGTCGGGGGAGGCGCTGCGGCGGACGAGGCCGGACTTCTCCAGCCGGGCGATGCTGCGCGCCATCGTCGGAGCGTCCGTCTCGACCGCCGCGACCAGGTCGACCTGCCGCTGCGGGCCGTGGTCCCACAGAGCCATCAGGATGAGTTCCTGCCCTGTGTGCAGGCCGGTCTCCCGCAGCAGTCTGCCCGCGAGTGCCCGGTGGAGCCGGGCCACTCGGAAGATCGCGTGGCTGACCGGGCCCGCCCCGGTCGGCGTGGCCTGTTCCGTCGGTCCCGTCGATTCCATCGGTTCTGTCGGCTGTTCTCGCATGCCGTGAGGGTACTCCCGAAAAAGTTGTCCGGCTAAGGAATGCGGTCTACGCTTTAGTTGTTCGGCTAAGTATCTGACCGTTCCGAAACCCGGGAGAGCAACCATGCCCACCGCTTTCGAGCCCACCACCGCAGGAAACCTCAAGCTGCGCAACCGCATCGTCATGGCCCCGATGACCCGCAGCCGCGCCGACGGCACGCTGCCCACCGCCGACACGGCGACCTACTACGCGCAGCGGGCCGGCGCCGGCCTGGTCATCACCGAGGGCATCCAGCCCTCCGTGATCGGGCAGGGCTACCCCGCCACGCCCGGCCTGCACTCGGCCGAGCAGGTCGCCGCGTGGCGCGAGGTCACCGGCGCCGTACACGAGGCGGGCGGCACGATCGTCGCCCAGCTCATGCACACCGGCCGCATCGGCCACCCGAGCACGACCGAGGCCGCCGGGCAGGGCGCGCTCACCCCGGTCGGCCCCTCGCCGGTGAAGGCGGCGGGACAGATCTTCACGCCGACCGGTCCGCAGGACCACGTCGTCCCCGACGAACTGACCGAGGCGCAGATCGCCGAGACGATCGCCGACTTCGCCGCCGCGGCCCGGGGCGCCGTCGACGCCGGGTTCGACGGCGTCGAGATCCACGGAGCGAACGGCTACCTGCTCCACCAGTTCCTGGCCACCAACGCCAACCTGCGCACCGACCGCTGGGGCGGCTCGCCGGAGAACCGGATGCGGCTGACCCTGGAGGTGACCCGGGCCGTCGCGGCGGCGATCGGCGCCGAGCGCACCGGTGTCCGGCTCTCCCCGGCCAACGGCCTGGGCGACACCGTCGAAGCCGACCACGCCACGCTCTACCCGCGCCTGGTCGCCCAGCTCGACACCTTCGACCTCGCCTACCTCCACCTGGTCGAGGCCGGGGACCCCGCTCTGACGCCCGAGCTGCGGGCCGCCTGGTCGGGCACGTTCATCCTCAACCCCGCCGACGCCGACACCGCCGGACAGTCCCGCCGACTCGGCCTCGTCGACGGCGGGCAGGCCGACGCCGTGTCCTTCGCCCGGCTGTTCATCTCCAACCCCGACCTGGTCACCCGCCTCGCGAACGGTGCCGCGCTCGCCGAGCCGGACCTGAGCCTGGCCTACGGCGGCGACCGGCACGGCTACACCGACTACCCGACGCTCGACGGCACCCTGCCGGCGCTCTGAACCCTCGACCCGCCGAGCACCCCCACAGGAAGGAACACGGCCATGCGCGCCTACACCCTGAACACCTACGGGCCCGACGGAATGACCCTGACCGATGCGGCCGAACCCGAGGTCGGCCCGGGGCAGGTCAAGGTCCGCGTCGAGCAGATCGCCGTCAACCCGCTCGACTGGAAGATCCGCAACGGCTACCTCGCCGAGATGCTGTCGCTGCCGCTGCCCGTCGTCATCGGCAGCGACATCGCGGGCACCGTGCTGGAGGTCGGCGACGGCGTCGACGACCTCGCCGCCGGTGACCCGGTGGCCGGCTTCGCTGACTCGGGCGCCTTCGCCGCCGTCGCGGTCACCCGCCGCGAGCGCCTCACGAAGCTGCCCGACGGACTCGACCCGCGGCTCGCGGCAGCCCTCGTCACCTCCGCCGAGACCGCCCAGCGGGTGATCGGCCTGCTCGCCCCGGCCCCGGCCTCGACCCTCGTAGTCAACGGCGCCGCCGGAGCCGTCGGCAGCGCCGTCACCCAGCTTCTGGTCGGCGCGGGCCACCGCGTGATCGGCACGGCGAGCACCGCCAACCACGACTACCTGCGGCGCCTGGGCGCCGTACCGGCCGGCTACGGCGACACCATGCCCGCCGAGCTGCGCGCGGCCGCCCCGGACGGCATCGACGGCGCCGTCGACACCGCCGGACAGGACTTCGTCGCCCGCGTCGACGGACTGGTCCCCGCCGACCGCATCGTGACGATCGTCGACCTCGCGGCCGGCGCCCGGGGCGCCATCGTGGCGGGCGGCGACCCGACCCAGCTCACCGCCAAGACCATCGGTCCGGTGCTGGAGCAGGCCGCCAAGGGCACCTTCACCGTCGAGATCGACGCCGCGTACCCCTTCGAAGAACTCGACCGGGCGCTGGCCCGCAGCGAGGCGGGACACCTCCGCGGCAAGCTCCTCGTCACCGGGCCCTCCTCATGACCGCGCCCGCCCCGGTCCGCGCACGCCAACGGCGCGCCCCCGGGAGGGCCAGAGCGATGGCACTCACCTTCCAGAAGCTCTTCCCGGTGGCGGCCCGGCTGACGATGATGTCCCCGAAGCTGCAGTTCGCACCCCAACGGGTGCCCGACCCGCAACGGGTCACCGTGCCCACCCGACACGGCGACATGACGGCCCTGCTGTACACGCCCGCGGCCGAGGACATCGACCGACAGCACCGTGCGGGTGGGCCGCCGCCGGTCCATCTGCTCCTGCACGGCGGTGCGTTCGTCGTACGCCATCCGGAGCACGAGGACAACGTGGCCCGGTACGTGGCCGGCGCACTGGGTGCCTACGTGGTCGTGCCCGACTACGACGTGGGGCCCCAAGTCGGATACCCCGTCGCCGAGCAGCAGTCCTACGACGCCTACCTGTGGGTGCGCGACCAGGCGGACACCCGTGGCTGGGACGTGGGGCGGGTCTCCATAGGAGGCGCGAGCGCCGGAGCCAAGCTCGCGCTGAGCGTCATCGTCCAGGCGCTCCAGGACGGCCGTCCCACCCCCGTCGCGGCCAGCCTGGAGTACGGGCTCTCCGACATCAGCCTGCCCGACGACACCCGCACCTCGCCCAAGAGGATGCCCGTCGTCGGCCCCTGGATGCTGCGCATGGTCCGCAACACCTACTTCCTCGACGCCGACCTGACGGACCCGGTGCTGTCGCCCGGCCGATACCACGGGCTCGGCGACTTCCCGCCGCTGCTGATACTCACCGGAGGCATCGACACCCTCCGGCACGACATGCGGGACCTCGCGGACAGGGCACGCACGGCCGGCGCCGACGTGACCTTCCACGAGTTCCCCGGTGCTGACCACGGCTTCACCCACGTCAAGCCCACGGAGACGGCCAGAACGGCGATCGCGATGGTGGGGGACCACCTTCGCGCGGCCTATGACCAACCCTGACCGCCCACCACGCGTGGGGCCCGGCTGCCGTAGGCACTCGGGCCCCATGCCTGCACAGGGCCATCATCGTGAGAGGCGACGCACAGAGTCGCTCAAGTGTGATCACGGAACGCGAACGGTCACCGTCGTGATCAGATGGGCGGTACGCTGCCAGGCCGACCCAGCACCCCGGCCGCAATCGACCCGCGCGAACGCTCGCACCAAGCGATCTGAAAGGCTCGCTCCCCTGACCGACCACTCCGGAACCACCCCGCGGTTTCCACGCACGGTCGGCGAAGGAAGGCTGAGTTACGCGGTCTTCCAGCTGGCCCGTGCCCACCGGAGCAGGGCCTCGGCCATGCTCCGCGAGATGCGACTGCACCCCGGGCAAGAACTGATACTCATGCAGCTGTTCGACCAACACGGCCAGACCCAGACCGAAATCCTGAACAGCGTCGGTCTCGACCACTCCACCGTTTCCAAGTCCTTGCGCCGCATGCAGGAGGCAGGAATCCTCATCCGCGAGCCGGCGGACCATGACCGGCGCGGGTGATCGTCCGTCTCACGGAAAAGGGCCGAGCCATGCAGCAGCCGATCGCGGACACGTGGCAGGCCCTAGGTGTATTGACTCGCAGGGTTGTTGACGCGGCTGATCGGTGGGTGGCCGTCGAGTGCGGTGTGGCAGCGGTGGTGGTTGTAGGTGTGCAGGAAGTCTGTCAGGGCTGCTGTTCGTTCGGTGTTGCTGGTGTAGGGCCGCAGGTAGGCCAATTCGTCGAGCAGGGTGCGGTTGAAGCGTTCGACCTTGCCGTTGGTCTGAGGCCGGTAGGCGCGGGTGAGCTTGCCGGTTGCGCCGAGGTCGGCCAGGGCGTCGTGCCAGGCGAAGCTTTTGCGGTAGGGCCAGGCGTTGTCGGTCAGGACCCGCTCGATGTGGTCGATGCCGTGGGCGGTGAAGAAGGCTGCGGCCCGGCGCAGGAAGGCGGCGCAGGTGGCGGCCTTCTCGTCGTCGTGGATCTCGCTGTAGGCGAGGCGGGTGTGGTCGTCGACGGCGGAGTGGATGTAGTCGAAGCCCATATTGCTGCGGGTGGCGCGGCCTGCTTGGCGGTCCAGGACCTTGTGGCCGCCGCCGTCGGGGATCCGGCCGAGTTTCTTGACGTCGACGTGGACGAGTTCGCCGGGCCTCTCGCGTTCGTAGCGGCGGATGATCTGGCCGGTGGGCCGGTCCAGGAAGGCCAGGCGGTGCAGGCCGTGGCGGGTCAGGATCCGGTGCACGGTGGAGGCGGGCAGGCCCAGGATCGGGCCGATGCGGGCGGGGCCGAGCTTTCGGTCCTGGCGCAGACGGCACACCTGGGCCTCGGTCGCCGCCGGGGTACGGTGCGGTGTCGTCAGGGGCCGGCTGGAGCGGTCGTGCAGCCCTTGCTCACCCTCGGACCTCCAGCGGCGGACCCACTTGTGGGCCGTGACGCGCGAGATGCCCATCTCGGCTGCGACATGTGCCACGGGACGGCCGCTGCGGACACGCTCGATGAGCAGCCGCCTGCCGTGAACGGTCAGCCGGGCATTACGGTGGGACACGAAGACCTCCGTGCGGTGCAGTCCTAGACAGCTCCACCACACCGGAGGTCTTCGCCATGATCAAGCCACGCCAGCGTTAACAACGCTCGTGATCAATACACCTAGCGCCGCCGGATCGAGCGCCGTCCGACCTGTAAGAGACCCGGTGCGGGCGACTGCGGCTTGCTGTCTGCGGCGCGCACCGGCCCGGTCCTCGCCGGGACCATCAGATCGGGGAATCGCGCGAGCTGAGGTGCTGACACCGGCCCTTCCGCCGAGCGTCGTCCGCCTCCGCATGACGCCACGTGAAGGCCTCACCAAGGCGAAGCGACCGGGTCCTCGATCGATCACGGGAAACTCCTGGTATGTGCCTGCCTGCCGGGCGGCACAACTCAGCTTTCGTAGTGAGTCGGAGGGAAGGTGTCCCGGTTCTTCCGCCGGCCGCCACCTGTCGGCATCACGCCTCGACTGACCTGCCGATCGACCTCGCCTTCGGCTTCCTCGTACGTGGTGGGGGCTTCGTTCCTTTCTTGGGCCAGTCCTGCTTCGCGGCGGTCCCGCTTGGTACGACGCTCGAGTTCGAAGTCGTCGGGCCGTCGAGGCATGCCCCGACCGTGTCCGTAGTCGGGGTCACCTTCCACCTGCCGGTTGGACTTGTGGTGGTGCACCATTGTCTTCTCCCTCAGGATCCGTCTTCGCCCGTTGGCCTGGGTGATGTGACGTCAGTTGCCTGCTCGGCAGCAGGGGTGCCGACGTCCGTGGAGGTCGCCGCCCCCTCGTCGCTGATGGCGGCAGGTTTGTCGACCGTGCAGTGCAGGGAGTCGTCGACCACGTCGGCGACGATGGTGTCGCCGGGGTCGGCCTCGCCGCCGAGGAGCAGGTCGGCGACGCG
>NZ_JBHWKU010000066.1:0-9714 GCF_042730645.1 Streptomyces sp. NPDC059906 | reverse complement strand
CACCTACGTCGAAATCGACGGCGCACCCCACGGCCTCCTCACCACCCACACCACCGAAATCAACGAAATCCTCCTCGACTTCCTCGCCCGGTGACACTCCGCGCAGGGGCGGTGCGGCCGAGCCACGACGCCGAATAGGCGACTGGTCTAATAGGCGGTAAGGTGGTAAGCATGCCAGCTATCCAGGGCGACACTCGCCGCAGCATTCTCGACGCCGCCCAGCGGATCATGGCCCGTAAGGGATTCTCCGCGGTGGGTATCAACGAAGTCCTCACCGCGGCCGGGGTGCCGAAGGGGTCGTTCTACCACTTCTTCGGCTCCAAGGACGCCTTCGGCGAGGCCATGATGCGGGCCTACTTCACCGACTACCTGGCGGACATGGACCGCGTCCTCGCCCGGCCGGGCCTGACCTCGGCGCAGCGGCTGATGGACTACTGGCAGAACTGGCGCGAGACGCAGAGCCTCGACGACTGCCAGGGCAAGTGCCTGGCCGTCAAGCTCGGCGCGGAGGTCTCCGACCTGTCGGAGGCGATGCGGATCGCCCTGAAGGAAGGCACCAACTCCATCATCGACCGGCTGGAACGGACGATCACGGCCGGCCTGAAGGACGGCTCGATCACCGTCGACGCCACCCCCCGTGAGACCGCGCGGGCCCTGTACGACATGTGGCTCGGAGCGAGCGTCATGACCAAGATCCACCGCGACATCGGCCAGCTGGACACCACGATGACGGTCACCCGTCAACTCCTGCACCTGTAGAACCCCTGCGCCTGTAGAACCAAGGAATCAGGTCGCCCTCGACTCTCGACTCTCGACCCTGAAGATCCACCCCGAATCCAACCGGCTCTTGCTACTCTGCTTGAGACGACCGGTCTACTCAAGAAGGAAGTGCACTTCCATGAAGATCCTCATCGTTCTCACCTCGCACGACGAACTCGGTACCACCGGCCGCAAGACCGGCTTCTGGCTGGAGGAACTCGCCGCCCCCTACTACCGCTTCAAGGAAGCCGGCGCCGAAGTCGTCCTCGCCTCCCCCAAGGGCGGCCGACCGCCGCTGGACCCCAAGAGCAACGAACCCGCGTTCCAGACCGACGAGACCCGCCGCTTCGAGGCCGACCCCGACGCCATGGCCGACCTCGCCCACACCGTCCGGCTCGACAGCGTCTCCGCCGACGACTTCGACACCGTCTTCTACCCCGGTGGCCACGGCCCCCTGTGGGACCTGGCCGAAGACCCCACCTCCGTCCGGCTCGTCGAAGCCACCCTGCGTGCGGGCAAGCCCCTCGCCCTGGTCTGCCACGCCCCCGGCACCCTGCGCCACGCCACCAACCCCGACGGCACCCCCCTCGTCCGCGGCCGGAAGGTCACCGGTTTCACCAACGGCGAGGAGGCCGACGCCGGGCTCACCGAGGTCGTCCCCTTCCTCGTCGAGGACGAGCTCAAGCGACTCGGCGCCGACTACAGCAAGACGGACAACTGGCAGCCCTACGTCGTCATCGACGGCCTCCTCATCACCGGCCAGAGCCCCGCCTCCTCCGGGCCCGCCGCCGACGCACTCCTCACCCTCCTCACCCTCGTCAACCAGGTCGACGACGCCCGCGCATAACCCACACCGCCACACACACGGACCACCCACCCCGCGGACCCACCGGCACCAGCCCAAGGGTCCGCGGGGCACACCCCCACCAGCACCAGCACAGTCACTCCCGCCAGAGACGAAGAAGCCCACCCCCGCAAGGCCGGCCCCGGCCGGCACCCGACCAAGGAAAGTGACACCAATGAAGGTCTTCATCGTAGGTATCGCCGGCGGTGTCGGGAGCCGTCTGGCCCGTCTGCTGACCGCCGCCGGTGACCAGGTCGACGGGCTCTACCGCCGCCCGGAACAGGGCGAACGCCTCGCCGCCGAGGGCATCCACGCCACCCACGGCGACCTGACCCGCCTCGACGCGCCCGCCCTCGCCGACCTCCTCCACGGCACCGACGTCCTGGTCTTCGCGGCCGGAGCCGGCGGTGAAGGCGGCACCGCCGGCACCACCGCCATCGACGGCACCGGCCTGACCACCACCGTCGAGGCAGCCCGCCTCGCAGGCATCCACCGCCTGCTGCTCGTCTCCGTCTTCCCCGAGGCCTGGCGCGGCCGCGAGGTGTCCGACACCTTCGAGCACTACATCGACGTCAAGAAGCAGGCGGACGTCGCACTCGCCGCCACCGACCTCGACTGGACCATCCTGCGCCCCGCCGCACTCACCGACGAACCGGGCACCGGCCGGATCAGCCTCGCCCCCGCGCTGATCCACACCGACATCACCCGCGACGACGTGGCTGCCACCCTCGCCGAACTCGTGCACACCCCGCAGATCCGCCGACAGATCCTCGAACTCACCCAGGGCCCCGAACCCGTCGCCGACGCCGTCCGCCAACAGACCCGCAACTGACCGGCCGCACCTCTCGAATCAGGAGTTCTGCCGGGTGTACTCGGTGGGGCTGAGTCCGTAGCGCTGCTTGAAGGCGCGGCTGAAGTGGCTGCTGTCGGCGAACTGCCAGTGCGCGGCGATCTCCGAGACGGTCAGCCGGGTCGCCGACAGCGCCTGTCTGGCCGACTCCAGACGCCTCTCCCGGATGTAGGCGGTCACGGTTTCCCCGCCGGCCGCGAACGCGCGCTGCAGAGTACGCACGGAAACGTTCAGTTCCCGCGCCAGCATCGCCGGCGAGAGGTCGGCGTCGGCGAGCCGCTGCTCCGCGAGGTTCTTGGCGGCCTGGGCGAGGGCCGGGGCCAGGCGCGTGTTCACGTCGTCGAAGCCTCGGTGTGCCACCGCGACGGCCAACTCGACCAGTGTGTCCCGCGCGGCCCGGACGCCGGCCGGGCTCAGTTCGGGCAGTACCTCCTCCACCATGGTCGCGTGCGCCACCAGGAGGCGTACCTCGGCGGCGTCGGAGTGGCCGGTGACTTCGCGGCCGGCGAGCGGCAGGGAGAAGAGGGCGGCGGCGGGCAGCACGATGCACCGCGCCCTCGTACGGGGCGGGAGCGCGAAGTGAGGCAGCCCCGTGGCATGCCGCAGCAGGAATTCTCCCGCCACCACGGTGTGTTCCACCGTGCTGCGCCTGCTGCCCAGCGCCCAGGCACCGCTGTGCACCAGCCACAGGCGGATGTGATCGGTGTCCGGAACCGGCCCGTCCGCCGTCTGTGCCGCCGACTCCCCGTCCACGGTGGTGACGGCCACGTCGTCCACCCTGGCGGCACGGAAGCGCAGCCGGAAGTCGGCCGCGGTCGCCGCGCTGAACGTGGGGAGAGGGAACTCGTCTCCGACGTGGATGCGCCAGTTCCGCTCGTAGTCGTCCCGACCGGTGGCGGCCGCGCTGCGCGAGTCGAGTGAGAAGGATGCGGATGCGGTCTTGTCGTCCATGGTCCTACGAGTCTGCTTCCAGGATGTGTGTGTCGCCGATGTTCCAGGTGGTTGTCGCCCTGGTACATGCCGGGGTTTGCGTGACGTGCCTAGTGTGCGAAGCACTCGCAGATCAGGAGGACTTGGTGAACGAGCTGTCCGACCACCAGCACGACGGGCGCGACCACGACGGCCGCGTGGCCGTGATCACCGGTGCCGGCGGCGGCCTCGGCGTCCATATCGCGCACCGCTTCGCCGCCGACGGATACACCACAGTACTGGTGGGGCGTACCGAATCGACCTTGCGCCGGGCCATCGAGAGCGGCCCGGCCGGGGGCAACATGCACCCATGGGTCGGCGACGTCTCCGACCTGGCCGCGATCACCGAGGTCATGGACGGGGTGGCCGAGTGGTACGGGCATCTGGACGTCCTCGTCAACAACGCGGGTATGGCGCTGCCGGGCACTGTGGAGAGCACGAGCGAGGACGACTACCGCGCCATGATGAGCGTGAACGTCGACGGTCTGTTCTTCTCCTCCCGCGCCGCCCTGCCCCACCTGCGCGCGGTCGGCGGGTGCATCGTCAACATCGGTTCCGTTGGCGGCGTGCGCGGTGACTGGGCGCAGGCCGTCTACAACACCGCCAAGGGAGCGGTGGTCAACCTGACCAATGCGATGGCCCTCGACCACGGGCGGGAGATCCGGGTCAACGCGGTCCATCCCGGTGTGACGACCAGCAGCGAGGTGATCCGGGCGGCGCTCGCCGAAGGCACGGCGCTGCGCGAGCGGTTCGACGACCGGGTGCCCATGGGCCGGCCCGGCGATCCCGCCGAGGTGGCCGCCGTCGTGGCGTTCCTCGCCGGTTTCGGCGCCTCGTACGTCAACGGCGCGCACATCACCGTGGACGGTGGCCTGACCGCTTCGAACGGCCAGACCGACCTCTACCGCTGACCTGACCTAACAGTGTCAAATAAAACTCACACTGCTAAACCTTCCTGTCGTTGACTACCGTCGCTCGCGGCGGCCAGGTGCGCGACCGCGCCTTCCCGCACGACGGTACGAAGCCAGGAAGCAGGAACATGCCACTCTTCGAGCATCCTCTCGCCCCTGCCGGGTCCGCCGAACCGGCGGTGGGAGACACCGGCCGCATGCTGCAGATGATCACCGGCTACTGGGTGACCCAGGTCGTGCGCACCGCGGCGGAGTTGCGCATCGCGGATCATCTGCACCCGGCCGGAGCCACCGCTGCGGAGGTGGCGCAGGCCGAGTCGCTCGATCCTCAGGCGACGTTCCGGTTTCTGCGGGCCTGCGCCTCCGTGGGGCTGGCCTCCGGCCAGGACGGTGAGCGGTTCACCGCCACGCCGCTGCTGCGGACGCTGCGTACCGGTGCGCCCGGCTCGCTGCGCGACCTGGCGCTGTACGGCGGTACCGCCTCCCACTGGGCGCCCTGGGGGAACCTGTCCGAGGCCGTACGCACGGGCGCTCCGCAGGCGGAGGCCACTCTCGGCGCCCCGTTCTTCGACTGGCTCGCCGGGCACCCGGAGGAGGCCGGAGTCTTCACTGCCTCCATGTCCGCGATGACTCACGGTCTGGCTCTTCAACTGGCCGACGTCGTCGACCTGAAGGACGCCAGGACGGCCGTGGACGTCGGGGGCGCCGGCGGCACCTTCATCCACACCCTCATGCTGCGTCACAAGGAGTTGACCGGTGTGGTGCTCGACCTGCCCCACGCCGGCGCCGACGCCGTCGCGGCGGCCGAGCGACTGGACGTGGCCGACCGGTTCTCCTTCGTCGACGGCGACTTCTTCGAGAAGGTCCCGGCCGCCGACCTACACCTCCTGAAGTTCGTCCTCCATGACTGGGACGACGACTCCGCCGTGCGCATCCTGGAGAACTGCCGCGACTCGCTGACGCCCGGTGGACGGGTACTGGTCGCGGAACTCGTCGTCGACCGGCTGGGAGAGCCCGGGCTCCCACCACTGATGGACCTGAACATGATGATCCTGTCGACCGGACGGGAACGGAGCGTCGACGAGTTCCGGCGTCTCTTCCGGCGGGCGGGACTGAACCTCTCCAAAGTGTCCGCCTCCGCCTCTCTGGTGTCTGTGCTGGAAGCCGTACCCGCCTGATCCGGCGCAGCGGAATCTGACACCGGAATCTGACACTGTTAAGTATTTCGAGTACTGCCAAATCCATCTCCTCATGGCTAGCGTCACCCACGGCGATGAGGAGCGTGGCAGCCGCCCGTCGCGGTGCCCCCTCATTTGGCTCCGAACATGTGCAAGTTGTGCAAGCTAAGGAGATCTCGTGTTTGAACGCGTGGCCGAACTGGCGATCCGCCGGTCGCGGCTGATACTCGCCGTCGCCGTCGCGCTCGTGGCCTTCATGGGTTTCCTGGGCGGTGGGGCGTTCACCAAGCTGCTGCCGGGCGGCTTCGACGACCCGAACTCGCAGTCCAGTCGGGCCGCCGAGGTCATCGACGACAAGTTCGGCGGTGAGACGAACCTGGTCCTCCTGGTCACCTCCCCCGACGGCCGGGTGGACACCCCGGCCGCCAAGGAGAGCGGACAGGCCCTGGTGGCCGACCTCAAGGGCGAGAAGAACCTCGCGAACGTGTACTCCTACTGGGACACGAACCTCGCCGACCTCCGCTCCGAGGACGGGAACCAGGCCCTGGTCCTCGCCCATGTGAAGGGCGAGGAGGCGGAGTTGCAGGAGAACGCCCAGGACGTCATCGACGCCTACTCCGGAACGTACAAGGACGCGCTCGAGGTCCAGGCCGGCGGCGGCACCGCCGTCAGCGCCGACATCTCGACGCAGGTGGTCTCGGACCTGGTGCTGGCGGAGGCCATCGCCATACCGCTGACCCTGGTGCTGCTCCTGTTCGTCTTCGGCAGTTTCGTCTCCGCCCTGCTGCCGCTGGCCATCGCGGTCATCGCCATCGTCGGGGCCTTCGCCCTGCTCTCCGTCCTCGGCAGCGTCACCGAGGTCTCCAACACCGCGACCAACCTGGTCACCGCCCTGGGCCTCGGCCTGGGCATCGACTACGCCCTGCTGATGACCAGCCGGTTCCGTGAACAGCTCGCGTCCGGGGCCTCCGTGGGCGACGCCGTCCGCCGGACGGTGGGCACCGCGGGCCGCACGGTCGTGTTCTCCGCGGCGACGGTGGCGGCCGCGCTCGCCTCGCTCCTGGTCTTCCCCCAGTACTTCCTGCGCTCCTTCGGCTACGCCGGTGTCGGAGTCGTCGCCATCGCCGCCATCAGCGCCCTGCTGGTCATGCCCGCCCTGTTCGTCGTCCTGGGACACCGGGTCAACAAGGGCCGGATGCCCTGGGCCAAGCGGCAGCAGCCCAGCGCCCAGGCGTCCGTGTGGGGGCGTATGGCCCGTGGCGTGATGCGGCGGCCCGCACTCACCGCGCTGCCGGTGCTCGCGGTCCTGCTGGTGGCCGCCGCCCCGCTGATCGGCATCACCTTCGGCACGCCCGATGAACGGGTCCTGCCGGAGGACGCGGAAAGCCGCCAGGTCACCGCGATGCTCCGGGAGAACTTCAAGAGCAACGACGCGGCAGCCCTCCACATCGTCATCGACAAGACCGTCGCCAAGGAGGGGCTGAACTCCTACGCGAGCGAACTGGCCGCCCTCGACGGCGTCGTCCGTGTCGACACGAGCGCGAGCTCGTACTCCGGCGAGGGGTCCGCACCGGCCGGTGCCGGCAACCCCGCACTGGGGCGCCCCGACGCCCAGCAGATCACCGTGGTGAGCGGCCTGACCCCGAAGTCGGACGAGGCCGAGGCCCTGGTCGAGGAGGTGCGGGCGGTGACGGCGCCCGCGGGGACCGAACCACTGGTCTCCGGAACCGACGCCGAACTGGTCGACGCCAAGGACGCCATCAGCGGCAAACTGCCGCTCGCGATCGCCCTGGTCGTCCTCACCACCTTCGTCCTGCTGTTCCTGTTCACCGGCAGCATCGTGCAGCCGCTGCGCGCGCTGGCCCTCAACGTGATCAGCCTGGGAGCCACCCTCGGTGTCATGACCTGGATGTTCCAGGACGGCAACTTCTCTTCCCTGCTCGGCTTCACGGCCCAGCCCATGGAAGTGGCGATGACGGTGCTGATGTTCTGCATCGCCTTCGGCCTCTCGATGGACTACGAGGTGTTCGTCACCAGCCGGATCAAGGAACTCCACGACCAGGGCGAGGACAACGAGTCCGCCGTGGCGAACGGACTCGGTCACACCGGCCGCATCGTCTCGGCGGCGGCTCTCCTCCTCGCCGTGAGCTTCTTCGCCTTCGGCACGGCCAAGATCACCTTCATGCAGATGTTCGGCCTGGGCAGCGGCCTGGCCATCCTCATCGACGCCATCGCCGTCCGTGGCGTACTCGTCCCCGCCGCCATGCGCCTGCTCGGCCGCTCGGCCTGGTACGCGCCGCCCTTCCTGAAGAAGCTGCACGACCGGATCGGCCTGAGCGAAGGCGGTCCCGAGCCGGTGTCCGCGCCCGAGCCGTCGTACGCGAAGACATCGACGAAGGTCTGAATCCGGACCCAGAGACGGTGGGGGTGCTGGGCTCGGCCGACACCGGTTGCGATTGCCCAGCACCCCCGTTCCATCCGTTCAGGGGACCGGCCGGCGAACCGCGGCGTCGACACGGGCGCCCGCTGATACCGGTCAGGCCCGCCGCACGTGAACCATCCGGGCGACGCCGACGCTGAGGAACGGTCGTGATCATGAACGGAGACGTACCCGGCAACGCCGCACTGTCCCTGCGTGAACGACGTCGGGCCGCCGCGGTCAAGGAGATCCTGGCCGCCGCCGAGGCCCAGATCGCCGAGAACGGGCCTGCGGCGCTGTCACTGCGGGCAGTCGCCCGGAGCCTCGGCATGACCGTGCAGGCCCTCTACCACTACTTCCCGAGCAGGGACGACCTCGTCACCGCCCTCGTCACCAAGGCTTACGAGAACCTGGCTGAAGCCGTTCAGCACGCGGTCGACACAGCACCGGAGAAGCCCGGCATGCCCCGCCTGGTCGTCGCGGCCGAGGCCTACCGCCAGTGGGCGGTCGACCATCCGGAGCGGTTCCAACTCGCCTACGGGGCGCCCTTGCGGCAGTACGCGGCACCGGCGGAGGGGTCCTCCACCCTCGTCGTCCGCCGGATGGGCCGAATCTTCACGGATGCCCTGCTCAACGGGCTCACCACGGCGCAGCTCGCCACCGCCGAGGATCCCGCCCCCTCGCCCGCGCTGAGCCGGCACGTGGAGCGGAATCTGTCGCCGGACGCTCTCGGGGCCCTGCCGCCTCCCGTGGTGTGCCTTCTGCTGGGCGTTTGGGGCCACATGCACGGTCTTGTCGTCCTGGAGGTGTTCGGGCACACCACGTTTCTCGGCGCGCATCAGGCCGAGGTGTTCCGCATGTCGATGCAGGCCGTTTTCGAGGACGTCCGCCGCCGGATTCCGGCCGCCGAACCGGCGGAGTAGGCCGCGTCGGCGCGGTCCCGGCCTCTCAGCGCCGGCCGCGCCTCGCGAGTACGAGGACAGTGATCACGCCCGTGGCCACGGGCAGCCCGACCAGCAGGGTCGCGGGGTGGAGCAGCGTATGGGCGTACGGATTCGGGTCGGGCTCGCTGTTCGTCGGGAGCTCGCCCTTGACCATCGCGGTCATAAAGATTACGAAACCCAGTAAGAGGCCGAACAACGCCATGAAGAAGCCCATTTGCAGGTCCGACGCGAATTCCTGCCACCGTCGGCCGTCACTCCGACCGCTCGCGGCTTCGGCCCAGCGGACGTCGCGGACGGATCTCCAGTACTTCGTGTACAAGAAGAGCAGGGCGAACATCAGGGAAGCGGCACCGACCGAGAGAAGCAGTCCGTAGAGTCCGGAGTTCTCGTCCTCCCAGGCCAGCGCGGCAGCGACGTTGGGCACGACGAAGGCGGCCGGCATCAGGATCCACCAGAACAGATAGGTACGGGCGGCCTCGGACCAGCGGACCCGGGACCTGCCGACGAACTCGTAACTGGTGATCGCCCTGATGGAAAGGAGGCCGCTCTCATCCGCACGGGAGTTGCGCAGCAGCATCGTGCCCATACCGCCCTCGGTCGCCAGTTCGGGGAGATCTTCGTCCGGAGCCAAGGGGTACAGGACATCGGCCATGGGGAGCAGGGTATTTGGTCCGCGTCGGTCGTCGGAACCCTCAACCTCCATGAGGCGTGAAACACGCCTGTCCCAGCCAAACTGTAACGCACACTAAAGAACGTGCTACGCTTCTTCTGTAACGTCCACTAAACAAGCTTGGAGTGCAGTGATGAGCTACAGCGGCTACAAGTCCCTGGTGGTCCGTG
>NZ_JBHWKU010000065.1:0-11271 GCF_042730645.1 Streptomyces sp. NPDC059906 | reverse complement strand
TGGTTGGCGCGTCAACGCGGTGAGCCTCCGTAGCCGACCGATTTCGCGCCGTTCCGAGGACGGACACCCCCCGGCGCGACCCCGACCCACCCACCCGAGACAACGCGCTACGCGCACCCCCACCGCACCCGCGCAGGCCGCCGCAGGCGCGCGTGGGGCCGCGCGTCACTCCGGTCCGAACCTCGCCCACAGGCGGGGCAGGCGCTCGGCGAGGACGCGGTCGTTCTCCAGGTCGATCGGTGCGCCCAGCGGTTCGGGGGGCGCGGGCGCGATGCCCAGGTCCGGGGCAACGGTGCCGGTGAGCTGCTCGTAGGCCTCGTCGGCCGCGTAGCCCAGCTCCTCGCCGTCGCCGTCCAGCTCCTCGTCGAAGTCGTCCAGCAGCTCGGCGAGCGAGTCGGGCTCGTGCACCGCGCCCTCGTACACCTCGCGGCCCTGGCCGATCAGCCAGCACCGGAAGAAGTCGAAGGCGTCGTCGCTCGCGCCGCCGAGCAGCACCCACGCGGCACCCCACAGGTCCCAGGTGCAGGCGCGGTTGTAGCGGGCCTCGAAGTGGCGGGCGAAATCGAGCACCAGGTCGGGGTCCATGCCGAGCAGCCGCTCCACGAGCAGGTCGGCCTGGTCCTCGGAATCGCCGTCGGCGCGCTGCCGGGCGGCGTCGATCAGCTCCCAGAACTCCGTCTCGTCCATCACGGGTCCAGCATCGGCCCTGGGCGGGGGCGGCGCACGCGGAGTGCGGCGGATCGTTATGTGCGGGCACCGCACGCCCGGGCGGTCAGGCCCGGCCCTGGAGGCGGGCCGCCGTGTCCCGGATGTCCGCGAGGCGGGCGGCGAGGGCCGCCCCCGGGCAGCTGGTCTGGTAGCCGTCGTCGTGCCCCGCCACGGCGGGCAGCATGGCGGTGGCGCCCGCGGCGTAACGGCTGAGGCCGTTGCTGGAGACCAGGGCGATCTTCGCCCGCGGGTCGGTACCGGTCTCGCCGAGCTTCCAGGCGGCCACGGCGGCGATCGCCTCGGTCAGCTCGTCGGGCACGGGCACCCCGGCGGTGTAGGTGCCGAGGGCGGCGATCCCGGTGGTGCGGTGGTTGAAGCCCTGGGTGTGGGCGCCCGTGACGGCCCGGTCGATGCCCCCGGCGCGGCCCTCGTAGACGGTGCCGCAGCGGTCGACGACGAAGTTGTAGCCGATGTCGTCCCAGTCCCGGGCACCGGTCTGGCCCTGGTACACCCCGCGGAGGATGGCCGGCACGTCGGCGCAGTCGTAGCCGTTGGGCGTGTCCGTGTGGTGGACGAAGACGGCGACCACCTTGTCGTCGTAGCGGGGGGCGGGCTGGGCGCGGGCGGCGTCGCCCAGCCAGACCGACCGGGGCACGATGTCGGGCCGGGGCGCGGCGTACCGGTCGGTGGCGGCGGCCGGAACGGCCTCGGCGTCGGCGTCGGCCGCCCGTTCCACCCCGTTCGCGCACAGGAAGAGCGCGGCGACGGCGGCCAGCCCGGGCAGGGCGCCGAGCAGCGCCCGTGCCGCGGTCGGCATGCGCACGGCGCCGGGTATGCGGGCGCCCCGTCGCTCCCGGGCCCGGCGCGGTCCTCGGAAGACTCGCATGGTCCCACTGTCCGGCGGATCCGCTCTGTCCGCGATGTGTGCTGTGCCACCCGGTGGAACCATCGTCCCGGTGCACGGCGTTTCACCCTTGACCGGCCCGCACACACTCGCTCGCACCGGTGGCCGTCTCCGGACAGTCGTGCGCACCAGGCTGATCATCGGCCCGGTACGGCACGTACTGAGGGTCCCGGGGCCGGGGCAGAAAGGCGGTTCGCGTGGACCTGCTCGACATCGTGCTGGCGCTGGTGGTGCTGGCCTACGCCGTCTCCGGCTACCGGCGCGGCCTGGTGGCCGGCTGTGTGTCGCTGGCGGGCTTCGTGGGCGGTGCGGCGCTCGGCGTGTGGGTCCTGCCGTGGGTGATGGACCTGGTGGAGCGGGGCTCGACGGCGGCGACGGTGGTCGCGGTGGTCACGGTGCTGCTGCCGGCGATGGCGGGCCACGAACTGGCGGGACGCCTCGCGCTGCGGCTGCGCGGAGAAATGACCGCGGGCCCGCTCCGGGTGGCCGACGGGGTCGGCGGCGCGGTCGCGAACTCGGCGGCGGCGCTGATCGTGGCGTGGGTGGCGGCGAGCGTGCTCGCGGCCTCCTCGTCCTCGCTGCTCACCTCGGCGATCCGGGACTCGACGCTGCTGGGCGCGGTGCAGCGGGTGATGCCGGACACCACCCCGGCGTGGTTCTCCCGGGCGACGTCCGCGCTGGCGGACGCCGGGTTCCCGCAGGTCTTCAACCCGTTCGAGAACGAGTCGGCCGCCGAGGTCGCCGAACCCTCCGGCGACAGCGTCACGCCCGCGGCCACCCGCGCGGCCCGGCTCAGCACGGTGAAGGTGGAGGGCGTCAGCGGCACCCAGGGCCGGGAGGGCAGCGGCTTCGTGTACGCGCCGGAGCACGTGATGACCAACGCCCACGTGGTGGCCGGCATCGACGACCCGAGTGTGCGGGTGGGCGGCGTGGGCCCGGCGTACGAGGCGCGGGTGGTGCTGTTCGACCCGGACAAGGACGTGGCGGTGCTGTACGTCCCGGACCTGAGCGCGCCGGTGCTGCGGTTCGACGAGGACGCCGCGCGGGGCGACGCCGCGGTGGTGGCGGGCTATCCGCAGAACGGCGACCTGGATCTGCGGGCGGCGACGGTGGCCAACCGGGTCCGCGCCACCGGCCAGAACATCTACAACGACGAGAACGTGACCCGGGAGATCTACTCGATCCGTTCCACGGTCCGCCCAGGCAACTCGGGCGGACCGCTGCTGACCACCGACGGCCGGGTGTACGGGGTGGTGTTCGCCCGTTCCACCTCCGACGCGGAGACCGGCTACGTGCTGACGGCGGCCGAGGTGGCCCCCGAGGCGCGCGACGCGGCGGACGCCACGCGGGCGGTGGACACGGGCGAGCCGGTCACGACGTGAGCGCGGTCACGGCGTGAGTGCGGTCAGCATCTGTCCCATCAGCACGTCGTCGACGTACCGGCCGTCGAGGTGGAACTCCTCGGGCTGTACGCCCTCCACGACGAAGCCCTCCGACTCGTAGAGGCCCCGGGCGGCCGTGTTGTGGCCGAGGACCCGCAGGGTGATCCGGCGGAAGCCCTCGTCCCGGGCCTCCTCGACGGCGGCCCGGACCAGTGCCCGCCCCACGCCGTGGCCGCGGGCCGCACCGGCGACGGCGAGGCCGCGGATCTGGCGGACGTGGGTGTTGGAGGCCAGCGGGGTGGGAAACCCGAGGCGGACGTAGCCGACGACGGCGCCGTCGAGTTCGGCGACCAGGTGGGCGTCGGGGCCGCAGGTGTCCCGGAAGAAGGGGTCGTCCGGTCCCGGCGGGGGCGAGACGGCGTGCAGGTAGGACCAGGTCTCGAGGTCGATCCGGTGCAGCGGGTGCTCGTCCTCGGACCTGGCGCGGCGTATGTGCGGGGCTGGCATGGCGATCACTGTACGACGCGGTGCCGGGGACCGTTCCGGGGATTTTCCGGGGCCACCCGGCAGGATGGGCCCCTGGAGGGACGGGCACGTGGGCGGCGGGCACGTGGCCGCCGGACACATGGACGACGGACACACGGACGGCAGGCACATGGGCGGCAGGCACATGGACGACGGACACACGGACGGCGGACGGAACGACGGACACATGGACGGCGGACACATGGACGGCGGACACATGGACGACGGGCACATGAACAACGGACGCCCGCCCAGGGACCGTTCCCGCATCGCGGTGGCCGGAGCGTCCGGTCTGATCGGCGGCGCCCTGGCGCGGTCCCTGACCGCGGACGGGCACCGGGTGGTGCGCCTGGTGCGGCGCGCGCCCGAGGGCGCGGACGAGGTCCGCTGGGACCCCGAGAACGGGCGGGTGGACGCCGCCGGGCTGGAGGGCTGCGACGCGGTGGTCAACCTGGCCGGGGCCGGGGTGGGCGACCGCCGCTGGAGCGACGCGTACAAGACCCGCATCCGCAGCAGCCGGGTGCACGGCACGACGGCGCTCGCGGAGGCCGTCGCCGCGCTGGAGCGCCCGCCGCGGGTCTTCGTGAACGGCAGCGCGATGGGCTACTACGGGGAGACCGGCGACCGTCCCGTGGACGAGAGCGCCCCGCCGGGCGAGGGCTTCCTGCCGGGCCTGTGCGTGGAGTGGGAGGCCGCGGCGGCCCCCGCCCGGAAGGCGGGCGTGCGGACGGTGTTCACGCGCACCGGCCTGGTCGTCGCGCGCCGGGGCGGTGCCTGGGGACGGCTCTTCCCGCTCTTCCGGGCGGGGCTCGGCGGGCGGATGGGCGACGGGTCGCAGTACTGGTCCTTCGTCGCGCTGCACGACGAGGTGGCGGCGATCCGGCACCTCATGGACCGGGACGACCTCTCCGGCCCCTTCAACCTGACCGCCCCTCAGCCGGTGACGAACCGTGAGGTGACGGTGGCCATGGGCCGGGTGCTGCACCGCCCGGCGCCGTTCGCCGTGCCCGCGCCGGTCCTGCGCACCGCGCTCGGCGAGATGGCGGGCGACGTCCTCGGCAGCGCCCGGGTCCTCCCGGCCCGCCTCCTGGAGTCGGGCTTCCGCTTCGCGTTCCCGGAGATCGACGGGGCGATCCGGGCAGCGCTGTGATCCACGCGCGGCCCCGCGCAGCCCCGTACGGCCCCGCCCGGCCCGCGCCACCGCACTCCGACCACTCGATGCCCATCTCGCACCCGCATGCGACCGCCGTGCGACCGTGTGCTGCCCCCGGGCGATTCCCGTTGACCGTTTCGCGCCCTAACCTCGTCTCGAACTCGGGTATTCCTCAAGCCTGTTGGGGGCATGACGTCTCCAGCGGCCGCGCAACCTCTAGGAGGGGCACGTGCTTGAGCCCGCGTACCAGGCGGACGTCGTCGTCGTGGGGGCCGGGATCGCCGGACTCGCCGCGGCGCAACGGCTGACCGGCGCAGGAGTGACGACCACGGTCCTGGAGGCCGCCCATACGGTGGGCGGCCGGATGGCCACCGAGAAGGTCGACGGTTTCCGGCTCGACAGAATCGGACAGCTGCTGTCCACGGCGTATCCCGAACTGCACCGCACCCCCGGGCTCGACGGCCTCGCGCTGCTGCCCTTCGCCCCCGGGGTCCTGCTGCACAGCGAGGGCCGCCACCATCACGCGGGCGCCCCGGCGGGCGTACGGAGCGCACGGGGCGCACTCCATGCGGTGCGCGCCCTCGCGAGCGCCCCCCGCTCGATGCCCGCGCCCCGGCGCACGGTGACCGCGCCCGGCGTGTCCGGCAGGCCCGCCGCCGCGCCCCGCACCCGCGCCGGCGCCCCGCTCGGCACCGCCGTGGACCAGGCCCGGCTCGGTGCCGCGCTGGCCCGGCTCGCGCACACGCCGGCCGAACGGCTGCTGGCCCGGCCGGAGCTGCCCGCCGCCCGGGCGCTGGCGGCCCGCGGGCTGCCGGCCCGCACGATCGACGGCTTCCTGCGCCCCCTGCTCGCCGCCCTGCTGTACGACCCGGACCTCACGACGTCCAGCCGGTGCGCGGACCTCGCGCTGCGCGCCTTCGCCGGTGGACGGCTCGCGCTGCCCGAGGGCGGCGCCGAGGCCCTGCCGGAGCACATGGCGCGGTCGCTGCCGCCCGGCACCGTGCACACCGGAGTCCGCGTCACCTCGGTCGCGACCAACGCGGTGACCACCGCGGAGCACGGCGTCATCCGCTGCCGGGCCGTGCTCGTGGCGACCGACGCCCGCGCGGCGGCCGGGCTGCTGCCGGGCTTGCGGGTGCCGGACTTCCACCCGGTGACGGTGGTCCACCACACCACCGACGAACCGCCGGCGACCGGCGCGTCCCTGCTGCTCGACGCCGACCGCGGCGGCCCGGTCGCCCACACGGCGCAGGTCAGTCAGGTGGACCCGTCCCGCGCTCCGGCCGGCCGCACCCTGGTCTCGTCGACGGTCCTCGGCCCTCCCCCGCCCGACCTCGACACCGCCGTACGCATCCACCTGTCCCGCCTCTACGGCACCCCGACCACCCGCTGGGAGACCCTCGCCGTGCACCACACGCCCGAGGCGGTGCCCGCGATGCGCCCGCCGCACGATCCACGCAGGCCGGTACGGCTGCTGGCCGGGCTGTACGTGTGCGGCGACCACCGCGACACCAGCACCGCCCAGGGCGCCCTGCACTCGGGCCACCGGGCCTCGGCGGCGATCCTGAGGGACCTCGGCGCGGGCGGTCCGATGCACTCGGCGGAGCCGACCCCGACGGCCCACGCGGCCTAGGTCCGGTCCGGGCCGACGCTACCTCTACCGCTACCGCTACCCCAGGGCGGCCACCTTGTCCCGGTACCCCCGGACCGGGGCGGCGTCCCGGTACGGCTCCAGGCGGCGCTCGAAGTCGCGGACGTACTCCGCGGCGCGCACCGAGCGCATCTCGGCCGCCTGCCCCGCCGCCTCGGCGGCCAGCTGGCAGGCCTGGTCGAGCTCGCCGAGGCCGAGCCGGGCGGTGGCGAGGACGACCCGGCAGAAGAGCCGGCTGCGGGCGTAGACGGGGGCGCGCAGCTGCAGCGAGCGTTCCGCGTGCTGGGCGGCGGCGCGGAACTGCTGCAGGTCGCGGTGGCAGTGCCCGAACTCGTCGGCGAGCTGCGCCTCGTCGAAGAAGCGCGCCCAGTGCGGCACCTCGTCGCCGGGCCGGGCGGCCTCCAGCGCCCGCTCGGCCCGCACCAGGGCCGCGGTGCAGGCCCGCACCTCGCCGAGCAGGCCGTGCGCCCGCGCCTCGGCGGCGTGCAGCAGGGTCTGCACGACCGGCGGCGCGGAGGTCCCCACGCCCTGCTGAGCCACCCGCGCGAGCTGCACGGCCTCGCGCCCGTGGCCCAGGTAGACGGCCTGCCGGCTCATGGTGACCAGCACGTACGAGCCGTAGGCCCGGTCCCCGGCCGCCTGCGACAGCCGCAGCGCCTGCACGAAGTACCGCTGGGCGAGGCCGTGCGCGGCGATGTCGTACGAGGTCCAGCCGGCGAGCCGGGTCAGGTCGGCGGCGGCGGCGAAGAGGCGGCGGCCGGTCTGCTCGCCGTAGGTGCCGCGCAGCATCGGCTCCAGTTCGTGCTCCAGGTAGCGCACGAGGGCCTGGCGGGCGTGTCCGCCGCCGTAGCGGTCGTCGAGGCTGCGGAACAGCTCGCCGACCGAGCGCAGGGCGGCGAGGTCGCCCCCGCTGACCTTCTGGCCGGGTCCGCGCTCGGCCGGGGCCCGGCGCCTGGACGGGTCGGGCGGGACGGCGAGCCGCGGGGTCGCCGGGCGGCCCTGCGCGGGGATGCGGACGGGCACCTCGACGCGGGCCACCTTCTCGTCGGGGCGGCCGATCAGCCAGTCGCGGCTGGGCACGACGAGCCCGGCCGGGGTGAAGGCGATCTTCCGCAGCTCGGCGTGGCTGCCGGAGTCCTTGCGCCACAGCCCGCCGACGATGTCGACCGCCTCCTGCGGGCTCCCGGCGAACTCCAGACCCGCGTAGACGGGCGCGCAGGCGTCCAGGCCGAGGTCCTGGGCGGTCAGGCGGCGGCCCAGGCGCCGAGTGAAGACCTCGGCGATCAGGGCCGGGGTGGTGCCGCGGGGCTGCTGACCGCGCAGCCACCGGGTGACGGACGTCTTGTCATATCTCAGGTCCAGGCCGTGTTCGAGTCCGAGCTGGTCGACGCGACGCGCGAGACCCGCGTTCGAGAACCCCGCTTCGGCGATGAGCGCGGCGAGCTGGCGGTTGGGGGTGCGCTGCGCGGGTCGTTCCGTCATAGTGCGGTGCGGTCTCCTGCCTTCCGGGCGTTCGATTGCCCGGAGCGCCTGTGAGCAGCCCTTATGGCCTCGTGAACGGCGTGAATGTAGCGGAGAGTAAGCACCCGATCGCACAATTCGCCCTGCATTCATCCGATCGTGTGAGAATTGCCCGCCCGGCTGACGACGCGCGGGCGGTCGTACAGTGGCGTGGGCACGCTTCGTGCCTTACGACCTTGCAGGGAGGCACGTGCCGTGAGTGAGCTGCGCTTCGTCCGGATGGGGTTCGGTGCCGATCGCGTCGACTACCAGGAGGCGTGGGACGAACAGCGCCGGGTGCACGCCGCGCGGTTCGTCGACGAGGTCCCCGACACCGTGCTGCTCCTCGAACACCCGCCGGTCTACACCGCCGGCCGGCGCACCGAGGACAGCGAGCGTCCGCTGGACGGCACCCCGGTGATCGACGTGGACCGCGGCGGCAAGATCACCTGGCACGGCCCGGGCCAGCTGGTGGGCTACCCCATCCAGAAGCTGCCGCGCCCGGTCGACGTGGTGGCCCACGTCCGCCGCCTGGAGGAGGCCCTGATCCGCACCTGCGCGGAGTTCGGCCTGGAGACCTCCCGGGTGGAGGGCCGCAGCGGCGTCTGGGTCCTCGGTGACCCGGTGGGGCAGCGCCCGGCCCTCGGCGGACTCTCCCTGGACTTCGACCCCCGGCTGGCCGACGACGAGTTCGACCCGCGGCTCAACGGCCCCGAGTACGCCCCGTCCAACGCGGGCCAGCGCCGCGAGGACCGCAAGATCGCCGCCATCGGCATCCGGGTCGCCAAGGGCGTCACGATGCACGGCTTCTCGTTCAACGTGAACCCCGACAACAAGTGGTTCGACAAGATCATCCCCTGCGGCATCCGCGACGCGGGCGTCGCGTCCCTGGCGAACGAACTCGGCCGCGACGTGACCATCGAGGAGGTCCTCCCGGTGGCCGAACGACACCTCCGGGACGTCCTGGAGAACGCGGAACTCAAGCCGAGGGTGATCGAGAAAGCCCCGGCGGCATAAATTCAGCCCGTCCGGCGTTTGAGGACGAGGCCGTTCAGGCCGAAGCGGGGGCCTGGGGGCGGCAGCCCCCAGCAAGGCCAGCACCAACGCCGACCAACAATTCAACGGGCGTACCCTGAAGAACGCCGAAGAATCAAACGCTAGGGAGCCGGTCGTGTCCGCAGTCGCACCCGACGGACGCAAGATGCTGCGCCTGGAGGTCCGCAACAGCCAGACCCCCATCGAGCGCAAGCCCGAGTGGATCAAGACGCGGGCGAAAATGGGCCCCGAGTACACCAAGATGCAGAACCTCGTGAAGGGCGAGGGCCTGCACACGGTCTGCCAGGAAGCCGGCTGTCCCAACATCTACGAGTGCTGGGAGGACCGCGAGGCGACCTTCCTCATCGGCGGCGACCAGTGCACCCGGCGCTGCGACTTCTGCCAGATCGACACCGGCAAGCCCGAGGCACTCGACCGCGACGAGCCGCGCCGCGTCGGCGAATCCGTGGTCACCATGGACCTGAACTACGCCACCATCACCGGCGTCGCCCGCGACGACCTCCCCGACGGCGGCGCGTGGCTGTACGCGGAGACGGTGCGCCAGATCCACCAGCAGACCGCCGGCCGCGAGGCCGGCCGCACCAAGGTCGAGCTGCTGGCGCCCGACTTCAACGCCGTTCCGGAGCTGCTCCGGGAGGTCTTCGAGTCCCGCCCCGAGGTCTTCGCGCACAACGTCGAGACCGTCCCGCGGATCTTCAAGCGCATCCGCCCGGGCTTCCGCTACGAGCGGTCCCTGAAGGTCATCACCGACGCCCGCGACTTCGGCCTGATCACCAAGTCGAACCTGATCCTCGGCATGGGCGAGACCCGCGAGGAGATCAGCGAGGCGCTGAAGCAGCTGCACGAGGCCGGCTGCGAGCTGATCACCATCACGCAGTACCTGCGTCCGTCCGTGCGCCACCACCCGGTGGAGCGCTGGGTCAAGCCGCAGGAGTTCGTGGAGCTGAAGGAGGAGGCCGAGCAGATCGGCTTCTCCGGCGTGATGTCGGGCCCGCTGGTCCGCTCGTCGTACCGGGCCGGGCGGCTCTACGGAATGGCCATGGAGCAGCGCCGGTCCGCCACCGTGTGAATTCCCGCACAAGTCACTACTGGCCAGTAATGGCCGATTCGTCGCGGCCCCGACCGTCCTCGCTGATGAGGGCACCGGTCGGGGCCGCGAGCCCGTTCCGGCGCCCGGCGACGCGGCTTCATGTGCGTTTGACCGGCGGGTCACGCCCTGGTAACACCAATCAGTGACCCTGGAATCACAGCACGTACACCAGCATGTACACCACCACGTACACCCGTCTCCGTACCCGGAGCCGTACCGAGGGGGGACCTCCACGATGCAGGCCGCGCCCGTTCGCCCCGCCGCCGTCCGCGCCACCGCCATCCCGTCGTTCACCACCGCCCTGCGGGCCGTCGAGTCGCTGCTGATGAGCGGCGGCCAGCGCACCGCCCGGCGCAACGCCTGGAACTCCGTCCTGGAGGACCGCCGCCGCGCCAAGGACCGGATCGAGACCGAGCGCGCGCTGCGGCAGTCCGTCGCCGGCCGCCCCTGACCGCGTCCCGCTCCACCCCCCGACGGGCACGGCCGGGCACTGCCGTCGTCGGCGCTTTCGGGGGCACGTAGACTTCGTGCCATGGCGAGGAAGGAACCTGCAGCGGACGCTGCGAATCCCGGGCGACTGAAGCAGATCGCTCAGACCTACAAGATGACCCGCAAGGCCGACAAGAAGATCGGTCTTGTGCTCGCGGGTGTCGGCATCGTCGTCTTCGGTGTCCTCCTCGCGATCGGTTTCTTGATCGGTCACCCCATCTATCTCGGCATCCTGGGCGTGCTGCTCGCCTTCCTCGCGACGGCGATCGTCTTCGGGCGCCGGGCCGAGCGGGCGGCCTTCGGCCAGATGGAGGGACAGCCGGGCGCCGCGGCGGCCGTGCTGGACAACATCGGCCGGGGCTGGACGACGACCCCCGCGGTGGCGATGAACCGCAACCAGGACGTGGTGCACCGCGCGGTCGGCAAGGCCGGCATCGTGCTGGTCGCGGAGGGCAACCCGAACCGGGTGAAGTCCCTGCTCGCGGCCGAGAAGAAGAAGATGAACCGCATCGTCGCCGACGTCCCCGTGCACGACCTGCTGGTGGGCACCGGCGAGGGGCAGGTCCAGCTGAAGAAGCTGCGCACGACCATGCTCAAGCTCCCCCGCGTCCTGAGCGGCCCGCAGGTCACCGTGACCAACGACCGGCTGCGCGCCCTGGGCGACCTGATGAGCAACATGCCGCTGCCCAAGGGCCCGATGCCGAAGGGCATGCGGATGCCGAGGGGCGGCAACCCCAAGCAGCGCTGACCAGCGCCGACCCGTAGGACTCGAAACGCCGGTACGGCGATGGGGGCGGCCCGATCACTCGGGCC
>NZ_JBHWKU010000064.1:0-13644 GCF_042730645.1 Streptomyces sp. NPDC059906 | reverse complement strand
GGCCGGTCCCGCGGGTGCGGGACCGGCCCTTCGCCCGTGCCATTTCCTTCCGGTGCGGCTAGGGCCTGCGTGGAGCGCTCCGCGCCGCCGTACCGGCGCAGACCATGCCCAGAAGCAGGGCGAGGGCGCCGATGACGATGTTGTTCCAGATGACACCGGCGTCCGGACTCGAGCCCACGATCCAGGGCGAGATGATCATCCAGACTCCGATCGCGCACATGGCCCAGCTGAGGCCGTACATGCGCTCCGGGGCGCGGGTGAACCCGAGGGCCAGCAGGCCGATGGCGATGCCCACGATCAGGTTGTGGGCCACCAGGGAGGGCTGGCTGGTGGTGAAGTGGAGTATCCACGGGGACACGGCACAGTAGAGGCCGAGCAGGAACACCGGCCCGTCCACGAGTGCCACGTCGCGGCCACCGAGCACGCGCGCGTAGCGCGCCTGCATTTCCGGGGCGTCCGGGTGGCTGGTGATGTCACCTCGGGGGTGCGAGACGTTGGCCATGAGTCGTCTCCTTTGACTTGCAGGGCCGACCGCTTCGGATGCGGTGTGCGGTAGCGCCGCATAAGTGCATTCTGCTCTTATTTCGCCCTTATGTGTAGTGGTGAGAGGGCAGCGATCTCCCGTTGCTGCGAGCGCCGCGCATGGCCCGGGAACTGCCGGTCCGCAGTGTCACACCCATGTGAAATCCGGGGCCGGACGGTGAGACCGGGCGGATCCTCCTTGACCGTTCTCGGCGGCGGCTGCCACGATCAAAGGCATGACAACGCGACCGGATCTCACGCGGCGACGCCACGTCGACCTCGCGCGCGTCTCCAGCGCCTCCTGTCGCACCGCGGCCTGA
Source organism: Streptomyces sp. NPDC059906 (assembly GCF_042730645.1). Lineage (NCBI taxonomy): Bacteria > Bacillati > Actinomycetota > Actinomycetes > Kitasatosporales > Streptomycetaceae > Streptomyces > Streptomyces sp. NPDC059906. Next base: position 12,802 of record NZ_JBHWKU010000064.1, on the reverse strand, counting down.
TCCCGCCGATCTGCCGATCCCGCCGATCTGCCGATTCGCTGAATCGCCCGCACGCCCCGCACGCCCCGAACGTCCCGCGCGCCCCGCATCGTCCGCGCGCCGCCGCACGTGACCGGCGCCGCCCTGTGCGTGCCGCTCCACGCCGCCCGAACCTGCCGCTCCGCGCCCGCCCCGACCCGGCCGCCACGCCCACCCGTTGCCGGGCGTCCCGCCGCGTCCGCCGTCCCGAAAAGAGAACCCATGGCCACCGTCCTGTCCGTCTCCGGCAGTCCCTCCGCCTCCTCGCGCACCAACCGGCTGCTGCGCCACCTCGACGACCGGCTGACCGCCCAGGGCCACGAGGTGGTCCCGCTCGACGTCCGCGCCCTCCCCGCACAGGCGCTGCTCGGCGCGGACCTCGGGCACCCCGCGATCACCGAGGCCGCCGGACTGTTCGCCCGTGCCGACGGCGTCGTCGTCGGCACGCCCGTCTACAAGGCGTCGTACTCCGGTGTCCTGAAGGCCCTGCTCGACCTCCTCCCGCAGTACGCGCTCACCGGCAAGACGGTGCTGCCGCTCGCCACCGGGGGGTCGACCGCCCATGTCCTGGCGATCGACTACGCGTTGCGTCCGGTGCTGAACTCCATGGGCGCGGCACACGTCGTGCAGGGCTGGTTCACCCTGGACCGCGACATCACGACGCACGAGGACGGCACGGTCACCGTCGCGCCGGGTGCCGCGGAGGCCCTCGCCCAGGTGGTCGACCAGTTCTCGGCCGCCCTGGTCGGCCGTCCGGCCGCCCCCCGGCCGACCGCCCCCCGGCCGGCCGCCCCCGCGCTGGCCGCGGCGAGCTGACGGCGCGGTACCCGGCGCGCCGGCGCCGACGGGTCCGACACAACCTCCGGCCGAACCGGGGAAGTTGAACTGGTCTACACCCTTGACTGGTACAGACCAAAGCGGTTGAGTGTGCCTCCACACCCCCCTCCACGGCCGCCCCCACGCCGTGGCCGGTCCGACCGGCACGTGCGCACAGGTTCCGCGCCCCACTCTGCCCCTGTACGGGAGCGGCCGTGCTCCGCAGAAGGAGACAGACCTGTGTCGAGGCGCCGTATATCCGCCGTGATCACCGCTCTCGCCCTCGCCGGCGCAGTGCCGTTGCTCATGCCCGCAGGCGAGGCGTCCGCCGCCTCGTGTTCGAGCTATCCCGCCTGGTCGGCCGACGCGAACTACGACACCGGCGACATCGTCCGCTACACCGACGGCAAGGCCTACATCGCCGAGCACGCCAACCCGGGCTACGACCCGCTCATCAGCACCTGGTACTGGAACCCGTACGCCTGTGACGGCGGTTCGCAGACGCCGGTCGGCAACTTCGTGGTCAGCGAGGCCCAGTTCAACCAGATGTTCCCGGGCCGGAACTCCTTCTACACCTACAGCGGCCTGACCGCCGCGCTCAGCGCCTACCCCGGCTTCGCCAACACCGGCAGCGACACCACCAAGAAGCAGGAGGCCGCGGCCTTCCTCGCCAACGTCAGCCACGAGACCGGCGGACTGGTGCACATCGTCGAGCAGAACACCGCCAACTACCCGCACTACTGCGACTGGAACCAGCCCTACGGCTGCCCGGCGGGCCAGGCCGCCTACTACGGGCGCGGACCGATCCAGCTCAGCTGGAACTTCAACTACAAGGCCGCGGGCGACGCGCTCGGCATCGACCTGCTGGGCAACCCCTGGCTGGTGCAGAACGACGCGGCCGTGGCCTGGAAGACCGGCCTGTGGTACTGGAACACCCAGTCCGGGCCCGGCACCATGACCGCGCACAACGCGATGGTCAACGGCGCCGGCTTCGGCCAGACCATCCGCTCCATCAACGGCTCGCTGGAGTGCGACGGCAAGAACCCCGCGCAGGTCCAGAGCCGGGTCACCAAGTACCAGCAGTTCAGCCAGATCCTCGGCGTCTCCCCGGGCGGCAACCTGTACTGCTGACGCCGCCCGGGTGTGCGAAACTCCGCCGATGACCTCGGAAACGATCACCGCGGAGTCCTCCGGCACCTGGCACCTCGGCGACCTGCCCGTCCGCCGCGTCGGCTTCGGCGCGATGCGGCTGACGGGCAGCGCCGCCTTCCACCTCGGCACCCCGAGCGACCGCGCACGCTCCCTCGCCGTACTGCGCCGGGCCGTCGAACTCGGCGTCAACCACATCGACACCGCCGCCTTCTACTTCTCCTCCCTGCGCTCCGCCAACGAACTGATCAACAGCGCGCTCGCGCCCTACCCGGACGACCTGGTCGTCGCCACCAAGGTCGGGCCCTACCGCGAATGGTCGGGGGAGTGGGCCACCTCCGCCCGCCCCGAGGACCTGCGCGCCCACGTCGAGGAGAACCTGCGCCAGCTCGGCCGCGACCACCTCGACGTCGTCTACCTGCGCCGCATGCGCCAGGACTCGGTCGCCGAGCACTTCGGCGCCCTGGCCGAACTGCGCGAGGCGGGACTGATCCGCCACCTCGCCCTCTCCGACGTGGAGCCCCGGCACCTCGCCGAGGCGCAGGCCATCGCCCCGGTGGTGAGCGTCCAGAACCGGTACGGTCTCGGCTTCCACGACCCCGCCACCGACGCGCTCCTCGCCCAGTGCCGCGCCCAGGGCATCGCCTTCGTGCCGTTCTACGCCATCGCGGGCGAGGCCGGGCCGCGGGGTGCCGGCACCGCCCACGAGGAGGAGGTGCGCGCGGTGGCCCGGGCGCACGGGGCGAGCCCCGCGCAGGTCAGGATCGCCTGGACCCTGCACCAGGGCACGCACGTGCTGGCCATCCCCGGCACCGGCGACCCGGAACACCTCGCCGAGAACGTCGCCGCGGGCGCCCTGCGCCTCACCGACGCGGACCTGGCGCGGCTCGACGGAGCGCGTACGGGCTGACCTCCGCCGCACCGGCCCCGGTCCCGCGGGCAGGGACTTGGCGTCCGGGGAGTTTTACGTATAACCTCTCCCGTCAATCGCCCGTCCCGGAAGGTGCCGATGACACGCATCGCCCTGGTCGCCCTCGTCGTCGACGACTACGACGAGGCGATCCGCTTCTACACCGAGGCCCTCGGCTTCCGCCTGGCCGAGGACACGCCCCGGCCCGACGGCTCCCGCTGGGTCGTGGTCGAGCCCGGCGGCCCGGACGCGGGCACCGCTCTGCTGCTGGCCCGCGCCAAGGGCGAGGCCCAGCGGGCCCGGGTCGGCGACCAGACGGGCGGGCGCGTCGGGTTCTTCCTGCACACCGACGACTTCGCCCGCGACCACGCCCGCATGACCGCGGCGGGCGTGACCTTCCTGGAGGAGCCCCGGCACGAGCCCTACGGTTCGGTCGCCGTCTTCCAGGACCTGTACGGCAACCGCTGGGACCTGCTCCAGCCTGTCGCCCCCTGACCGTCCCCCCCCCAGAACCGTCGAGGAATCCCCGCACATGTCATCTACGCGCATAGACACTGAGACCCTCCGCCGCCTCCCCAAGGCGGTCCTGCACGACCACCTCGACGGCGGCCTGCGTCCCGCCACCGTCGTCGACCTGGCGGAGAGCGTCGGCCACACCCTGCCCACCACCGACCCCGACGAGCTGGCCGCCTGGTACTACGAGGCCGCCAACTCCGGTGACCTGGTGCGCTACATCGCCACCTTCGAGCACACCCTCGCCGTGATGCAGAACCGCGAGGGACTGCTGCGCACCGCCGAGGAGTACGTCCTCGACCTCGCCGCCGACGGTGTCGTCTACGGCGAGGTCCGCTACGCCCCCGAGCTGAACACCAGGGGCGGGCTGTCGATGGGGGAGGTCGTGGAGACCGTCCAGGACGGTCTCGCCGCCGGCATGGCCAGGGCGGCCGCCGCCGGGACGCCCGTCCGGGTCGGCACCCTGCTCTGCGGCATGCGGATGTTCGACCGGGTCCGCGAGGCCGCCGACCTCGCCGTCGCCTTCCGGGACGCGGGGGTCGTCGGCTTCGACATCGCCGGGGCCGAGGACGGCTTCCCGCCCGCCGACCACCTCGACGCCTTCGAGCACCTGCGCCGCGAGAACGTGCCCTTCACCGTCCACGCCGGGGAGGCGCACGGACTGCCCAGCATCCACCAGGCCCTCCAGGTGTGCGGCGCCCAGCGCATCGGCCACGGCGTGCGCATCACCGACGACATCCCCGACCTGGCGGCGGGCAAGCTCGGCCGGCTCGCCGCCTGGGTGCGCGACCGGCGCATCGCCCTGGAGATGTGCCCGACCTCCAACCTCCAGACCGGCGCCGCGACCTCGATCGCCGAGCACCCGATCACCGCGCTCAAGGACCTCGGCTTCCGCGTCACCCTCAACACCGACAACCGCCTGGTGTCGGGCACGACGATGACGCGCGAGATGTCCCTGCTGGTCGAGCAGGCGGGCTGGGACGCCGAGGACCTGCGCACGGTCACCGTGAACGCCCTCAAGAGCGCCTTCCTCCCCTTCGACGAGCGCAACGCCCTGATCCGGGACGTGGTCCTGCCGGGCTACGCGTCCGCGCTCTGAACGAGCCCGCGCACATAGGCGGCCTGTCCGACGTGCTGGAGATCGTCGGACAGGACGCTGACCAGGCGCACGGCAAGCGTGACCGGTGGGTCCCAGTTGTCGTCGACGACCCGCTCCAGCTCCTTCGCGGTCAGGGAGCGCAGGGCCGTGAGCGTCTGCTCGTGCACGGCGTCGTAGTAGCCGGTCAGCAGCTCGCCCGAGTCGACCCGCACCTTCGCGACCTCGGCGGAGCTGTGGCCGTACCCGGTGTCGCGGCGGGGCAGGCCCAGGCCGAAGCGTTTCTCCCACTCCCCGGTGAGCCACACCTGGTCGAGCCCGAAGGCGTCGGCGACGTGGTCGTCCTGGACGCGGGTGAGATGCCAGACCAGCCAGGCGACGGAGTTGGCACCGGCGGCGGGGCGGGCGTTCAGGCCGTCGGGGTCCAGGCCCTCGACGGCGGCGTGGACTTCTTCCTGGATGCGGCCGTGGCCCTCGATGAGGATGTCCTTCGCATGCATGCGTCCACCATCGCGCAGTCCGCCCGCCCGCGCCCCCCGTTCACGCGCTTCCCGCCTCCAGCAACCCCATCAGCGCCCGCGCCGCCGGGCTGGCCGCCCGCGCGGACGGGAGCAGCGCGATGGTCTCGTACTCCGTGCCGTCTGCGTCCTTGAGCGGCAGTGAGGTGAGGGCGGCCCGCTTGTGGCGAAAGTGCCGCGGCACGACCGCGATGCCGAGGTTCTCGTCGATCAGGTCGAGCAGCCCGTGCACGTCGTTCACCTCCAGCGGCACGGTCCGCCGCACGCCCGCCGCGGCGAAGACGGCGTCGGTCACGCGGCGCGGACCCCAGTCCGGGTGGAAGTCGACGAACACCTCGTCGGCCAGGTCGCGCGGGGTGAGCACCGCGCCGTCCGCCGCGAGCCGGTGGTCCGGATGGCACAGCACCGTCATCGGCTCGCCCGCCAGTGAGACCGAGCGCAACTGGTCCGTGTCCGCCTGGGTGCGGTACGCGAAGGCCAGGTCGAGCCGCCCCGCCGCGACCTCCTCGGCCAGCTCCCCGGAGCCCGCCTGGCGCAGCCGGATCTCCACGTCCGGGTGGCCGCGCCGGAACGCGGCCAGCAGCCGGGCCACCGGCACCCCGGCGATGCACTGCTCGGCGCCCAGCGACAGCGTCCCGCGCAGCACCCCCTGCACCGCGGCGACCGCCTCGTGCGCCGAGCGCACCTGGGCGAGGATCCGCCGGGCCTCCTCCAGCAGCGCCCGCCCGGCCTCCGTCAGCGTCACCCGGCGGGTGGTGCGCACGAACAGCGGTGCCCGCAGCTCCCGCTCCAGCGCCCGGATCGACGCCGAAAGCCCGGACTGGGACACCAGCAGCCGTTCCGCCGCGCGGGTGAAGTGCTGGTCCTCGGCGACCGCCACGAAATGCTGGAGATGACGCAGTTCCATGACTCAGAAGCCTAACCGCGCAATCCCATCGGATTCTTCTGTTGGACCACTGCCCGCAGGTCAGGCGAGAGTGGAGGACGGTTCCCACCCAAGCCCCGTACCTCGGGGGCCAACCGGCCAACCCCTCTGGAGTCGCGTTGTACACCGCACACCCCGACCGCTACGCGGAGATGCCCTACCGGCGCACCGGACGCAGCGGCCTGAAGCTCCCCGCGCTCTCGCTCGGCCTGTGGCACAACTTCGGCCCGGACCGCCCCGTCGAGACCCAGCGCGCCATCCTGCGCCGCGCCTTCGACCTCGGCGTCACCCACTTCGACCTCGCCAACAACTACGGCCCGCCGCCCGGCTCCGCCGAGTCCGCGCTCGGGGAGGCCCTCAAGGCCGACTTCGCGCCGTACCGCGACGAGCTGGTGATCTCCACCAAGGCCGGCTATCTGATGTGGCCCGGACCGTACGGCGAGTGGGGCTCGCGCAAGTCCTTGCTGTCGTCCCTGGACCAGAGCCTGTCCCGGACGGGCCTGGAGTACGTCGACATCTTCTACTCGCACCGCCCCGACCCGGACACTCCGCTGGAGGAGACGATGGGCGCCCTGCACACGGCGGTGCAGCAGGGCAAGGCGCTCTACGTCGGCGTCTCCAACTACTCGCCGGAGCAGACCCGCGAGGCCGCCCGCATCCTCGCCGAACTGGGCACCCCGCTGCTGATCCACCAGCCGCGCTACTCCATGCTCGACCGGCGCCCCGAGACCAGCGGCCTGCTGGACGCCCTCGACGAGCTGGAAGCCGGCTCCATCGCCTACTCCCCGCTGGAGCAGGGCCTGCTGACCGGCCGCTACCTGAACGGCATCCCGGAGGACTCGCGGGCCGCGAGCGACAGCCCCTTCCTGAACTCCGACGCGGTCACCGAGGAACTCGTCGGCAAGCTGCGCGCCCTGAACGAGATCGCCGCATCCCGCGGCCAGTCGCTGGCCCAGACGGCGCTGGCCTGGGTGCTGCGGCAGGGCAGGGTGACCTCGGCGCTGGTCGGCGCGAGCAGCCCGCGGCAGCTGGAGGACAGCGTCGCGGCCATCGGGAACCTGGATTTCGACGCCGGCGAACTGGCCCGCATCGACAAGGTCGTCCAGGGCTAGGTGTATTGATCACGAGCGTTGTCAGCGCTGGGCGGGCTTGATCGTGGCGAAGGCCTCCGTGTGTGGTGGAGGTGTCGAATCTTCACCGCACGGAGGCCTTCGTGTCCCACCGTAATGCCCGCCTGACCCTTCACGGCAGGCGACTGCTGATCGCCCGTGTCTGCTCGGGCCGTCCTGTCGCGCACGTCGGCCAGGGGGTCGGTGTAGCCGCCGTCCTCCGTCCGGGCCGCGGCGACCGCCTTGGCCACCGCGTCCGGACCCGCGTTCCAGGCCTCGAAGCAGCGGGCGACGGCGTCCTCGTAACGGCGGGTGGGTGCGGACATGGCGATCAGCCTCCAATGAGGTGGGCGTGCTGGTCAGGAGCCGGGTCCCGGTCCCGGTGACCCGGTACGACCACCCTGCCCGCACCCGCCGGCACCGTCGATTGCCCCCGGGGTCTTGGCACGCGCACGGCGGCGGCGCGGCATTTCGGCCAACCGGCGCCGCGAATATGCCAGGAGACTGGCCGGAAATTCATGGTGACAGTGGTTCAGTAGTGAACATACTCACCACTAGGGCCTTTCACACCATGCGACAGTGCCCTCACGCACAGCACACGAGCCGCACGGACGTCATGCCGGACCGGCAGGCGGGCTGAGTGACGGGGGAGGGTAGCAGTGCACGACGAGTTCCTGTGCCACGTCACCGCCTACGGCGTCTGTGACGGCCGGCGCATCGGCGTCCCCCTGGGCACCTACCGGGCCCCCACCCTCGCGCTGGCCCTGTGGTGGCTGCGCGACCGGGCGATGTGGATCGCCGAGCGGCTGGATCCGCAGCCCGACACCCCCCACTTACCGCGCGGCGCCCTGACTCCCGTCGCCGACGACGCGCCCGACGTGCCGCTCAGGCTGCGCGCCTGGTGCGCCGACGACGTACAGCAGGAGCTGGTCGCCGACGAACTCGCCGCGGGGAATCTGGTACGCCTCGCCACCAGTGACGAGACCACCGAGTACGAACTGATGGCCGAGTCCGTGGACGCGCTGCGGATGCAGCGGGCCGCACCGCCCCTGGTCGTCCCCGTCGCCTGAACCGCGGTCCCGGACCGGCACGCGTCACAGCCGGACCCGACGGGACCGCCCGCCCACCCACCGCGCGAGCAACGCGCCCAGGAACCCGGCGACCAGCCCCCACAGCAGCGCGAGACCCACCGCACCCCACAGACGCGGCCGCAGGAACACCTGCCCGGCCAGCCCGCCGCCCAGGTCGCCGATGCCGAGCACCGACAGCCCGTAGTGGGCGGACACCCGGCCGACCAGGCCGATCATGAGGACGGTGAGCGCCAGGGCGACGGCCAGGCGCACGGCGTGCAGCCAGGCGGGCAGCCGGGCCGGACAGCGGGACGCCATGAGGACACCGGCCGACAGGACCAGGACGGCCGCGGCGACCAGGAGCCACCACATCCGCCCGTCGCGCTCGGCGAGCGTCCCCACGTTCACGGTCGAGACGTCCGGCGTGCGCAGCACCTCGTCGAGCACCCGCGGCATCGGGAGCCCGAACGGCCCCTCCACCCGCCCGTTCCAGGTGGCCCCGAGGCCGATCGTGAGCGCGGGCCAGGCCAGATTCGGCAGCCCGAGCAGCAGCACGGCGAAGGTGTCCGCCGGACGGTCCCGCGTCGCGGCGGCGACCAGCGCGACGACGACACCGACGACCACGTACGCCAGCAGCAGCGCGACCATCGCGTACGCGGCCGGCCGCACCGACGTCCGCAGCCGCAGCAGCCGCCCGGGCAGCGGCGCCCGGTGCGAGACCAGGAGGGCGAGGACGAGCACCCCCGCCAGCCACAGCAGTCCGAAGAGGACGGTCAGCGGCACGTCCGTGGTGAAACCGACGGTCGGACGCACGCCGAACAGGTCGCCGAGGTCACTCAGCAGACCCTCACCGAGGGAGACCTCGAACGTCTGCCGCGCCGCGAACCCCGCCCCGAGGAGGGCGAGCAGCCACAGGACGGCGATCCGACCCGCCCAGCCGGCAAGTTCCCGGGCACCGGCGACGGCCCGGTGGCGCAGCGGCCGCAGGAAGCCCCGGGCGATCACCAGCGCACCGGTCAGGGTGACGGACAGCGGCATCACGGTCAGACCCGCGTCGGTGGCCGCCAGCTCACCCGCGTCGCCGGACAGCTCCACCGCACCGCCCACGGAGGTGACGAACGTCGCGACGACGACCCGGGGAAAGGCGCGGTCGGGCAGGTCCGCGGCACCGGCCGCCCACAGCCCGAGCGCCGCCACGCCCCCCATGGCGACCAGTCCGGCCAGCACGGTCCCCAGGGCCTGCGCCCAGCCGTGCCGGGCGACCGCCCGGCCGGCGGATCCGGGAGGCCCGGGGGGTACGGGAGGCCCGGGGGGCATGGGGGGTACGGGTGGTACGGGTGGTACTGCGGGGGTTCGCGGACTCACGCTGCCACGCTAAGCAGCCCTCGCCGGGCATGCCCGCCGACAGAGCCGTTCAGACCGCCCGCACGACCAGGGCGTAGTCGCCGAGACCCAGCAGACGGTCGGGCGGCAGCTCGCCGCGGGTGGTGAAGAGCGCGAGGACCCGGGCGCTCAGGGTGTCGAACGCGACGTCCAGCACCGTGCCCCGCTCGGTCCCCGTCTCGGTGAGGATCCGGCGGCCCAGCAGATCGTGGTCGTGGTGGGGCGGCGCCGGTTCGAGGGCGGCGGACCGTACCCGCACCGCGCCCGGTCCGACGGTGTGCACGGCGTCCCAGGGCAGCACCGTCTCCCTCCGGAACCGGCCGCCGCGGCACCGGACATGGCTCACGGAGCCGGAGACGACGTCGACGTCCAGGGACGTCACGGTGCCGAGCGGCACGGCGCCCTCCTGCGGTACCACCGGCAGCCCGCACACCTCGGTGAAGAGCATCACGGCAGCGACCCCTGCCACCGGCCGGGGACACCGCCGACCAGGGCGGTGAAGCCGGGCAGGTCGTCCGCGACATGCCGGACCGCGCCGTCGGGAAGCACCAGGGCCCGGCCGCTGACGGTGAGCGTCCGGCCGCGCGGCACGTACACCCGGCGCCGGTGCCGGGTGGGGCCCGGCACGAACCGCCGGCTCGCCGCCACCCGGAAGCCGACCACCCGGCCGCAGGTGCCGCCCTCCACCACGACGTCGAGCACCGTGCCGATCTCCGTCCCCGCCTCGGTCAGCACCCTCGCTCCCCGCAACCGGGCCCGGAGGTTGTGCTGGTGGGCCGTCATCGCCGCCGCGTTCACCAGGCCCCGCCGGTCCCTGATCATCACCGCGTCATGGCCCAGCGCGTACACGGCCGACCACGGCAGGCCCTCCTTGAGCGGGCCGGACAGCAGGCCCCGTCCGGTCAGGGTGAAACCGGTGATCCGCTCCGCGGCGGCGTCGCATACGGTGTCCTTGACATGGGCGACCGCATCGCCGCCGAGGGTGACCACCGGCCGGGTGGTGAGGCTTCGCGCGGCCATCAGTTCGTCCATCGCACACCCTTCCCCCGTCCCGATCGCACACCGTTGTCGACACCACGGGTTCCCCGGACCACTGTGACGATGCCCGCACTGCGAAGAGACGTGGACTGCTATCCGCGGCTCGGGGTACGAGGACAGGTGCAGCAGCGTCCGGCCAGTCCGGCTTCCGAGAGAGAAACGCATGACCGAGTACCTGGACGGGGCAGTGATACCGACTGGTTTCGACGTACCCGTCGAACCGCTGAGGCGGGCGGCACACTACTCCGGTGAGCCGGGATGCATAGCGCAGGCACGTTCCTTCGCCTCGCTCTTCCTCGACCAGCTGAGGACCGAGTGGTGCGCCACGATCGGCCCCCGCGCCGACGGGGCGGTGCTCCTAGTGGTGAGCGAGCTGGTCACCAACGCGGACCGGCACAGCAGGGGGCCGTACATCCTGGAGCTGGAGGGCACGGGCGCCTCGGTGGCGGTGACCGTGTACGACAGCAGCGGCGCGGTCCCGGAGCGCTTCCCCCGCGACCCCGAACGCATCGGGCGGCACGGCCTGGAGATCGTGCACGCCCTGGTGGAGACGGTCGTCGTCGAACGCGTGCCGGTCGGCAAGCGGGTACGCGCGGTGGTGCCCCTCACCGAAGGCTGACGGGCACCGTCGTCACCGCGCGGCGGGCGCTCAGGCGCAGCCGAGTTCGCCCAGCATGCCCTCGCGCAGCCGGGTGATGATCCGCTTGATCAGCCGGGACACGTGCATCTGCGAGCAGCCGAGCCGTTCGCCGATCTCCGCCTGGGTGGCCTCCTCCACGAACCGCAGGTGGATGATCTGCCGGTCGCGCTCGCTCAGCTCGGCCATCAGCGGGGCCAGCGAGTGGAAGTCCTCGACGAGCCGCAGCCCGTCCTCCTCCACACCGATGAAGTCGGCCAGCACCGACTCGCCGTTCTCGGGTCCGTCACCGGTCAGCGCGGCGTCCAGCGAGGAGGAGTTGTAGCCGTTGGAAGCGATCTGGCCCTCGATCACCTGGTCCTCGCCGATGTTCATCAGCGTGGCGAGTTCGGCGACCGTGGGCTCGCGGTCCAGGCGGGTGGAGAGCTCCTCGCGGGCCCTGGCCAGCTCCACGCGCAGCTCCTGGAGCCGGCGCGGGACGTGCACCGCCCAGGTGGTGTCCCGGAAGAAGCGCTTGATCTCGCCGACGATGTAGGGCAGCGCGAAGGACGTGAACTCGACCTCGCGCGACAACTCGAAGCGGTCGATGGCCTTGATCAGGCCGATCATGCCGGTCTGGACGATGTCCTCCATGTCGTCCCCGCGACCGCGGAAACGGCCCGCGGCGAACCGCACGAGCGACATGTTCATCTCGATCAGCGTGTTGCGCGCGAACTGGTACTCGGCCGTGCCCTCTTCGAGTTCCGTCAGACGCCGGAAGAACTGGCGGGACAACTGCCGCGCGTCGCGCGGTGCCGCGCGTCGCGCGGTGCCACGCTGCGGGGGTCCACGACGTCCCGCGGTGATCCCTCACCCGTCCCGCTCCCGGCGGTCTTCCCGACAACCTGCGCTTGCGGACGGACCACGGCGGTCTGCATTGCCTCTCCCACGAAAGCCACGGCTCTCCCTAGGCTTTTCGCGCTTGCGGGTACCCGGGTCGCGACGGCGCATGCCTCCCATTCCCCACCAGCCTAGTCCCGCCGACGGCCCGCGGCATCCGCGGCATCCGGGCCGCTGGTGCGAGCGCCGCGGATTCTCCTGAGGGCGGAACGCCGCACCCTTCCGGGACGCGCCCGGAACCCTAGGCTGAGGAGGTGACCAGCCACGTGCCGAACGAAGCCCGCGTCATTCCGCTGCGCCCGCAGGCCACGCGCCCGCAGGCCACGCGCCAGGGGGCCACGCGCCCGGGGGTGCGGCCCGCCGCCTCACCGGTCCCCCCGGAGCGAAGGCCGCCCACCGCGCGCGAGCCCCTGTGGCGCGACCTGGTCGGAGACGTCCTGCGGCGTGAACGCCTTGAGCAGGAGCGCACGCTGAAGGAGGTCGCCGAGGCCGCCCGGATCTCCATGCCCTACCTCTCGGAGGTGGAGCGCGGCCGCAAGGAGGCGTCCTCCGAAGTACTGGCCGCCGCCGCGGGCGCCCTCGGACTGGGCCTGGGCGACCTGCTCGCCCGCGCGCAGGGCGAGCTGATCCGGCTCACCTCCCGGCACACCGGCGCGGGAGCGGGCCGCGGGACGTCCGGCGCGCGGTTCGACGGGATGTGCCTGGCCGCCTGAGGACGCGCACGGGCCGGCGCCCCCGCCC
>NZ_JBHWKU010000063.1:0-14032 GCF_042730645.1 Streptomyces sp. NPDC059906 | reverse complement strand
GTCAGCGATCTTGTCGGGGTGACCTTCGGTCACGGACTCCGAGGTGAACAGGCGACGGGACACAACGCTCCCTGGGGTTGCAGCGGCTGCTGGCTGATCATTGGTGGACGGCACGGGGAGCTGCACCCGGCGACGTCCGAGAACAGTTTATCGGTCGCACTCTGCCGCGGGCCCACCTGTCTCAGCTCTCGGGAGGGCTGTGACCTGCGGCACGGGCATTCTGCCCAGAAGGAAGCGTCCTTGGCCAGGGGCGCCACGCTCGAATGCGTCGTCTTGGCGGCTCCTTCGAGCAAATGGGTCATTCATTCCAGCCGCCGGGCCACGAGGTCCCAGACCGTGTCGGCCAGGGCTTCCTTGGGGCCGTGGGCGACCGGTGTCTCGCTGCCGTCGGCGCCCAGGACCACCGCCTCGTTCTCCTCGGAGCCGAAGGTCTTGCGCTCCCCCACCTCGTTCACCACGAGGAGGTCGCAGCCCTTGCGTTTCAGCTTGGCCCGGCCGTTGGCCAGGACGTCGTCGGTCTCGGCGGCGAAGCCGACGACCACCTGTCCGGAGCGGGCCCGGGTCGTGGAGATCTCCGCGAGGATGTCCGGATTACGCACCAGGGTGATCGGCGCCGGTTCCTGGTCGTCCTTCTTCTTGATCTTCCCGGTGGCGTACGTCGCGGGCCGGAAGTCCGCCACCGCCGCGGCCATGACCACGGCGTCGGCGTCGGCCGCGGCGCGCAGCATCGCCTCGCGCAGCTCCACCGCCGTGCCGACGGGCACCACGTCGACGCCGGCCGGGTCCGGCATCGAGGCGTTCGCCGCGACGAGCGTGACGCGGGCACCGCGGGCGGCCGCGGTGCGGGCGAGGGCGTAGCCCTGCTTGCCGGAGGAGCGGTTGCCGAGGAAGCGGACCGGGTCGAGGGGCTCCCGGGTGCCGCCCGCGCTGACCACGACGTGCCGGCCCGCGAGGTCGGGCTCGCGGACACCGCGGGCGAGCACCCGGCGGCAGACCTCGAAGATCTCGCCCGGGTCGGGCAGCCGGCCCTTGCCGGTGTCGACGCCGGTGAGGCGGCCGACGGCGGGCTCGATCACCACGGCGCCGCGGCGGCGCAGTGTCGCCACGTTCTCCTGGGTGGCCGGGTGCTCCCACATCTCGGTGTGCATGGCGGGCGCGAAGACGACCGGACAGCGGGCCGTGAGCAGGGTGTTGGTGAGCAGGTCGTCGGCCAGGCCGTGGGCCGCCTTGGCGAGCATGTCGGCGGTCGCCGGGGCGACGACGACCAGGTCGGCGTGCTGGCCGATGCGCACGTGCGGGACCTCGTGGACGTCGTCCCAGACCTCGGTCGACACGGGGTTGCCGGACAGGGCGGACCAGGTGGCGGCGCCGACGAAGTGCAGCGCGGAGGCGGTGGGGACGACCCGGACCTCGTGCCCGGACTCGGTGAGTCTGCGCAGCAGCTCACAGGCCTTGTACGCGGCGATGCCGCCGCTGACCCCCAGAACGACCTTGGGCTTGTCCACCGTCTCTCCCCGGCTCGGATGGCGCGCTCGGACTGCGCGTACGACCCATCACACACCACAGGCCCGACAGACGGGCTGCCGGGCCTGTGGATAAGTCAGCGTAAGGCTGAAGATATTACCGCCGATGCTGCTGGTACTACTGCGCCGGGCCCTCGATGGCCTCGGAGGTCAGCAGCCCCGCGTTGATCTCGCGCAGGGCGATCGAGAGCGGCTTCTCGTGCACGTGGGTGTCGACGAGCGGACCGACGTACTCGAGGAGGCCCTCGCCGAGCTGCGAGTAGTACGCGTTGATCTGGCGGGCCCGCTTGGCCGCGTAGATCACGAGGCTGTACTTCGAGTCCGTGGCCTCGAGGAGCTCGTCGATCGGCGGGTTGATGATGCCCTCGGGCGCGGAGATGGAAGAGGACACGCTCTACCTTCCGATGGATGGGAAAGATTCTGTCGGGATGACCGCAGGGTGACCTGTAACGATCACACGACGTTCGTCAAGGCTAGCAGCTCGCGCGCCACGTCCTCGACGGAGGTGTTCACCAGGGTCTGGTCGAACTCCGGCTCGGCCGCCAGCTCGACCTTGGCGGCCGCGAGGCGGCGCTCGATCACCTCGGGCGGTTCGGTGCCCCGGCCGGTGAGCCTGCGCACCAGCTCGTCCCAGGAGGGCGGGGCCAGGAACACCAGCCGGGCCTCGGGCATGGACTCGCGGACCTGTCGCGCCCCCTGGAGGTCGATCTCCAGGAGGACCGGCTCACCGGCCTCCAGGCGCTCCAGGACGGCCGTGCGCGGCGTGCCGTAGCGGTTGCCGGCGAACTCGGCCCACTCCAGCAGCTCGCCGTTGGCGATCAGCTTGTCCATCTCCTCGTCGCTGACGAAGAAGTAATGGACACCGTGCTGCTCGCCGGGGCGGGGCCTGCGGGTCGTCGCCGAGACCGACAGCCATACCTCGGGGTGTTCCTTGCGCATATGGGCGACGACCGTGCTCTTGCCGACCCCCGAGGGGCCGGAGAGCACGGTCAGCCGCGGACGTGCGTCCGGGGGTACGGGGGACGTCCCCCGGGGTGTTGCAGCCATGCAGCGATTATTCCAGCAATCCCGGAGTGGTCCGGACTCAGCTGCCGGTGCTGCCGAACTCGCGCTCCAGGGACGCGATCTGGTTGGACCCGAGACCGCGCACGCGGCGGCTCTCGGAGATACCCAGTCGCTCCATGATCTGCTTGGCGCGGACTTTGCCCACGCCCGGCAGGGACTCGAGGAGGGCGGAGACTTTCATCTTGCCGATGACGTCGTTCTCCTGTCCCTGCTTGATGACCTCGTGGAGGGAGGCGCCGGAGTGCTTGAGTCGATTCTTGACCTCGGCCCGCTCCCGGCGAGCCGCGGCGGCCTTTTCGAGCGCGGCTGCGCGCTGTTCAGGGGTAAGGGGCGGAAGAGCCACGCCTACGTCACCTCGGATGTCGAACTGTCGGATACGGACCGGTGAGGAACCTAGTCGCCCCTCACCTGGTGAGCCACGAGCAACACGCTCGCCCGGTGACTCTCGACGGAGACTAGCGGTCAAGTCCGCCAGAGTCAGCGAGAACAGCGGAAAAGTCCTGGTCAGCCTCCGCCAGGCCGGACATTTAGGACATACTCCCTCTGATTTGAGGATGTATCCAGGGTCAGGACGCCGTGACCGCGGTCCGGATCTCCACCGCGAAGCGGTCGGCAGCCGTCCGCAACGCGGCCACGTCGGGACCGTGACGAAGGACACCCCGGCTGACGTTCGGCACCACGTTGCGCAGCGCCGCACCGAACACGCGCGGCAGATCCGCGGGCGTGGCCCCCTGCGCGCCGATGCCCGGCGCCAGCAGCGGACCGTTGATGCCCAGGTCGTACGAGGACAGGTCGCCGAGGGTGGCACCGACCACCGCGCCGAAGGAGCCCAGCGGCTCCTCCCCCGCGTTCTCGGCGGCCAGGTGCGCCAGCACCGTCGCCCCGACGTTGCGCCCGTCGCCCCCCACCGCGTGCTGGACCTCGCCGCCCTCCGGGTTGGAGGTCAGCGCCAGCACGAACAGGCCCGCGCCGCTCTCGCGCGCCAGGTCGACGGCCGGCTTCAGGGAGCCGTAGCCGAGGTACGGGGAGACGGTCAGCGCGTCCGAGAACAGCGGCGCGTCCTTGTGCAGGAACGACTCGGCGTACGCGGCCATGGTCGAGCCGATGTCGCCGCGCTTGGCGTCCATGACGACCAGTGCGCCGGCCGCCCGCGCCTCCTCCACCGACTTCTCCAGGACCGCGACACCGCGCGAGCCGAACCGCTCGAAGAAGGCGCTCTGCGGCTTGAGGACGGCGACCCGGTCGGCCATCGCCTCCACGACGGTGCGGCTGAAGCGCTCGAGGCCGGCCACGTCGTCGTTCAGGCCCCACTCGGCGAGCAGGGAGGCGTGCGGGTCGATGCCGACGCACAGGGGGCCGCGCTCGTCCATCGCGCGGCGCAGCCGGGCACCGAAGGGCTCCATCACCGTCATGCGTGCTTCCTCACGTCGGCGCCGACCGCGTCGGCGAGGGTGGCGTACGGGCTCTGCCGCAGGCGGGCGGCGAGCCCCTTGTGGATGGCGCGGCCCCAGACGGGACCCTCGTAGATGAACGCGCTGTAGCCCTGGACCAGCGTGGCACCGGCCAGGATGCGCTCCCAGGCGTCCTCGGCGGTCTCGACGCCGCCGACGCCCACCAGGGTGATCCGGTCGCCCACGCGCGCGTACAGGCGGCGCAGCACCTCCAGGGAGCGTGCCTTGAGCGGGGCCCCGGACAGACCGCCGGTCTCCCCGACGAGGGCGGGCGAGGAGGTCAGGCCGAGCCCCTCGCGCGCGATGGTGGTGTTGGTGGCGATGATGCCGTCCAGGCCCAGTTCCACGGCCAGGTCGGCGACCGCGTCCACGTCCTCGTCGGCGAGGTCCGGCGCGATCTTGACCAGCAGCGGGACACGCCGGGCGGTCACCGCGCGGTCGGCGGCCTCGCGGACCGCGCTCAGCAGCGGGCGCAGCGCCTCGGTGGCCTGGAGGTTGCGCAGGCCGGGCGTGTTGGGCGAGGAGACGTTGACGACCAGGTAGTCGGCGTACGGGGCCAGCCGTTCGGCGGATTTCACGTAGTCGCCGACGGCCTCCTCCTCGGGGACGGCCTTCGTCTTGCCGATGTTGACGCCGACGACGGTGCGGAAGACGGGCGTGCGGGCGGCCAGCCGGGCCGCGACGGCCAGCGAGCCGTCGTTGTTGAAGCCCATGCGGTTGATCAGCGCCCGGTCGCCCACCAGCCGGAACAGCCGCTTCTTCGGGTTGCCGGGCTGCGGCTCGCCCGTCACGGTGCCGATCTCGACGTGGTCGAAGCCGAGCATCGCCATGCCGTCGATCGCGACCGCGTTCTTGTCGAACCCGGCGGCGAGCCCGAAGGGGCCGTGCATGCGCAGGCCCAGCGCTTCGGTGCGCAGCTCCTTGTACCGGGGCGCGAGCGCGGCGGCGACGAAGGTGCGCAGGACGGGGACGCGGACGGCCAGGCGGATCCAGCGGAAGGCGAGGTGGTGGGCCCGCTCCGGGTCCATGCGGGAGAAGACGAGCTTGAAGAAGATCTTGTACATGTGTCCTCGTGAGGCCTCTGTGGTGCGCTGGGGCTCATGAAGAGGGGGACACCGTTTCCGGTGTCCCCCTCGGGGCTGCTAGTCGCGGGCGGCGATCAGGAATTCGGCGTGTTCCTGGAGTGAGCGCACTCCCACGTCGCCGTGGTTGAGGGCGTCGATGCCCTGCACCGCCGCCGCCAGCGCCTGGACCGTCGTCAGGCAGGGCACGGAGCGGGCCACGGCCGCCGTACGGATGTCGTAGCCGTCGAGGCGGCCGCCGGTGCCGTACGGGGTGTTGACGATGAGGTCGACCTCGCCGTCGTGGATGAGCTGGACGATGGTCTTCTCGCCGTTCGGCCCGGTGCCCTCGGACTGCTTGCGCACGACGGTGGCGTTGATGCCGTTGCGCTTGAGGACCTCGGCGGTGCCGGAGGTGGCCATCAGCTCGAAGCCGTGGGCGACCAGCTCGCGGGCCGGGAAGATCATCGAGCGCTTGTCGCGGTTGGCGACCGAGATGAAGGCGCGGCCCTTGGTCGGCAGCGGCCCGTACGCACCGGCCTGGGACTTGGCGTACGCCGTGCCGAAGACGGAGTCGATGCCCATGACCTCGCCGGTGGAGCGCATCTCCG
The DNA here is from genome assembly GCF_042730645.1 of Streptomyces sp. NPDC059906. NCBI lineage: Bacteria > Bacillati > Actinomycetota > Actinomycetes > Kitasatosporales > Streptomycetaceae > Streptomyces > Streptomyces sp. NPDC059906. The sequence goes on along the minus strand of NZ_JBHWKU010000063.1, from coordinate 8,321 downwards.
GGCCGAGGACGGTGTCGACGCCGCGGCCGTGGATGTCCCGGAAGCGGGACCACGGCATCACGGCCTCCTTGACGGAGATCGGCGCGTCCAGCGGCAGGGTGCCGCCGTCGCCGTTGGCCGGGAGCAGGCCCTCGGCACGCAGCTCGGCGATGGTCGCGCCCAGCGAGATGCGGGCGGCGGCCTTGGCCAGCGGCACCGCGGTCGCCTTCGAGGTGAAGGGCACGGTGCGCGAGGCGCGCGGGTTGGCCTCCAGGACGTAGAGGATGTCCCCGGCCAGCGCGAACTGGATGTTGATCAGGCCGCGCACGCCGACGCCCTTGGCGATGCCCTCGGTGGAGGCGCGCAGCCGCTTGATGTCGAAGCCGCCCAGCGTGATCGGGGGCAGGGCGCACGCCGAGTCGCCGGAGTGGATGCCGGCCTCCTCGATGTGCTCCATGACGCCGCCGAGGTACAGCTCCTTGCCATCGTACAGGGCGTCGACGTCGATCTCGATGGCGTCGTCCAGGAAGCGGTCGACCAGGACCGGCCGGGACGGGCTGATCTCGGTCGACTCGGCGATGTACGCCTCCAGCCGGGTCTCGTCGTAGACGATCTCCATGCCGCGTCCGCCGAGGACGTAGGAGGGCCGCACCAGGACCGGGTAGCCGATCTCGTCGGCGATGGCCTTGGCCCCGGCGAAGGTGGTGGCGGTGCCGTGCTTGGGGGCGGGCAGCCCGGCCTGCGCGAGGACCTGCCCGAAGGCGCCGCGGTCCTCGGCGGCGTGGATGGCCTCCGGCGAGGTGCCGACGACCGGCACGCCGTTGTCCTTGAGCGCCTGGGACAGGCCCAGCGGGGTCTGGCCGCCGAGCTGGACGATCACGCCTGCGACGGGACCGGCCTGCTGCTCCGCGTGGACGATCTCCAGGACGTCCTCCAGGGTGAGCGGCTCGAAGTACAGCCGGTCGGAGGTGTCGTAGTCGGTGGAGACGGTCTCCGGGTTGCAGTTGACCATCACGGTCTCGTACCCGGCGTCCGACAGCGCGAAGGAGGCGTGGACGCAGGAGTAGTCGAACTCGATGCCCTGGCCGATGCGGTTCGGGCCGGAGCCGAGGATGATCACCGCGGGCTTCTCGCGAACGGCGACTTCCGTCTCCTCGTCGTAGGAGGAGTAGAAGTACGGCGTCCTGGCGGCGAACTCGGCGGCGCAGGTGTCGACCGTCTTGTAGACCGGGCGGATGCCGAGCGCGTGCCGCACCTCGCGGACGACGTCCTCGCGCAGCCCGCGGATCTCGCCGACCTGCTGGTCGGAGAAGCCGTGCCGCTTGGCCTCGGCGAGCAGGTCGGCGGTCAGCTCGGGCGCGGCGGCCAGCTCGTCGGCGATCTCCTTGATCAGGAAGAGCTGGTCGACGAACCAGGGGTCGATCTTCGTGTACTCGAAGACCTCCTCGGGCGTGGCGCCCGCGCGGATGGCCTGCATGACGGCGTTGATGCGGCCGTCGGTGGGCCGCACGGCCTCCCGCAGCAGCGCCGACTTGTCGCCGGGCTCGCCGACGAAGGTGAACTGGCTGCCCTTCTTCTCCAGCGAGCGCAGCGCCTTCTGGAAGGCCTCGGTGAAGTTCCGGCCGATGGCCATGGCCTCGCCGACCGACTTCATGGTGGTGGTGAGGGTGGAGTCGGCGCTCGGGAACTTCTCGAAGGCGAAGCGCGGGGCCTTGACGACCACGTAGTCGAGGGTCGGCTCGAAGGAGGCCGGGGTCTCCTGCGTGATGTCGTTCGGGATCTCGTCGAGGGTGTAGCCGACGGCGAGCTTCGCGGCGATCTTGGCGATGGGGAAGCCGGTCGCCTTGGAGGCGAGGGCCGAGGAGCGCGACACGCGCGGGTTCATCTCGATGACGATCACGCGGCCGTCCTCGGGGTTCACCGCGAACTGGATGTTGCAGCCGCCGGTGTCGACGCCGACCTCGCGGATGATCGCGATGCCGACGTCGCGCAGGGTCTGGTACTCGCGGTCGGTCAGCGTCATCGCGGGCGCCACGGTGATCGAGTCGCCGGTGTGCACGCCCATGGGGTCGAAGTTCTCGATGGAGCAGACGACCACGACGTTGTCGTTCTTGTCGCGCATCAGCTCCAGCTCGTACTCCTTCCAGCCGAGGATGGACTCCTCCAGGAGCACCTCGGTGGTCGGCGAGAGGGTGAGGCCCTGCCCGGCGATGCGGCGCAGCTCCTCCTCGTCGTGGGCGAAGCCGGAGCCGGCGCCGCCCATGGTGAAGGAGGGGCGGACGACGACGGGGTAGCCGCCGAGCGCGTCGACGCCCTTGAGGACGTCGTCCATGGAGTGGCAGATGTAGGACCGGGCGGACTCGCCGTGGCCGATCTTCTTGCGGACCTCCTCGACGACGTCCTTGAACAGGTCGCGGTCCTCGCCCTTGTTGATGGCCTCGACGTTGGCGCCGATCAGTTCGACGCCGTACTTCTCCAGGACGCCGTTGCCGTGCAGCGAGATGGCGGTGTTCAGGGCCGTCTGGCCGCCGAGGGTGGGCAGGAGCGCGTCGGGGCGCTCCTTGGCGATGATCTTCTCGACGAACTCGGGGGTGATCGGCTCGACGTAGGTGGCGTCGGCGATCTCCGGGTCGGTCATGATCGTCGCCGGGTTGGAGTTGACCAGGACGACGCGCAGGCCCTCGGCCTTGAGCACGCGGCACGCCTGGGTGCCGGAGTAGTCGAACTCGGCGGCCTGGCCGATGACGATCGGGCCGGAGCCGATGACCAGGACGGACTGGATATCGGTGCGCTTAGGCACGCTGGCCCTCCATGAGGTTCACGAAGCGGTCGAACAGGTAGGCGGCGTCGTGCGGGCCGGCTGCCGCTTCGGGGTGGTACTGGACGCTGAAGGCCGGCCGGTCGAGGAGCTGGAGCCCCTCCACCACGTTGTCGTTGAGGCAGACGTGGGAGACCTCGGCGCGGCCGTAGGGGGTGTCGGACACCTGGTCGAGCGGGGCGTCGACGGCGAATCCGTGGTTGTGCGCGGTGACCTCGACCTTGCCGGTCGTACGGTCCTGCACGGGCTGGTTGATGCCGCGGTGGCCGTACTTCAGCTTGAAGGTGCCGAAGCCGAGGGCGCGGCCCAGGATCTGGTTGCCGAAGCAGATGCCGAAGAGCGGGGTGCCGCGCTCCAGGACGCCCTGCATGACGGAGACCGGATGGTCGGCGGTGGACGGGTCGCCGGGGCCGTTGGAGAAGAACACGCCGTCCGGCTCGACGGCGTAGACGTCATCGACGGTGGCCGTGGCGGGCAGCACGTGCACCTCGATGCCGCGCTCGGCCATCCGGTGCGGGGTCATGCCCTTGATGCCGAGGTCGACGGCGGCGACGGTGAACTTCTTGTCCCCGATCGCCGGGACGACGTACGCCTCGGTGGTGGCGACCTCGGCGGAGAGGTCGGCGCCGCTCATCTCGGGGGCCTGGCGGACCTCGGCGAGCATGGTGCCCTCGTCGGGCAGGGCCTGGCCGGAGAAGATGCCGACCCGCATGGCGCCGCGCTCGCGCAGGTGGCGGGTGAGGGCGCGGGTGTCGATGCCGGAGATGCCGACGACGCCCTGGGCGGCCAGTTCCTGGTCGAGGGAGCGCGTCGAACGCCAGTTGGAGGGCACGCGCGCGGGGTCGCGCACGACGTAGCCGGAGACCCAGATCTTCCTGGACTCCATGTCCTCGTCGTTGATCCCGGTGTTCCCGACGTGCGGGGCGGTCATCACGACGACCTGGCGGTGGTACGACGGGTCGGTGAGGGTCTCCTGGTAGCCGGTCATGCCGGTGGAGAACACGGCTTCGCCGAAGGTGGCCCCCACGGCCCCGTAGGCACGGCCTCGGAAGATCCGGCCGTCCTCCAGGACGAGTACGGCGGGAGTTTTCACAGCTCCCCGGGTGGAGGTCGTCATCGTGCGCCTTCCGTTTCCGTCTTGTTGATCATGTCGTTCAGTGTTTCGACCCACTCGTTGTGTTCGGCCGCCTGGTCGGAGCGGAAGCCGGAGTCGATCAGCTTGTCGCCGTGCGCCCAGGTGACGACCAGCAGGCCGCCCTCGGTGAGGACCTTGCCGGCGATGCCCTTGTCGAGCCGGGCCTCGCGCAGCGCGGCGAGGGGGACGAAGAAGTCCGCCGCGCCGGGGCGTACGACGTCCAGTCCCGCGTCGGTCAGGGTCAGCTCGACCCGGCTGCGGGTGCCCAGGCCGTGCGCGACGATGCGGTCCAGCCACTGTCCGGCGGTGGTGGAGCCGTGGTAGCGGCCGCTCATGTTCAGTTTCGCCGGGCCGGGCTCGTCCGGCGCGGCGGGCAGCTCGGGCAGGTCGCCCTGGAGCGTGCCGCGCCACTTCCAGCCCTCGCGCATCAGCCAGTAGACGAGCGCGACGAAGAGGCCGAGGCCGACGACCCAGCCGACCCGGGCGGCCCAGTCGGTCACTTCCGCCGATTCTTTCTCGGCGGCCAGCAGGATTACCGGTGCTACAGATGTCACGTGAGCTTCCCGTCGACGAGCGTGGCCTTGCCCCGCAGCCACGTGTGCGTCACACGGCCCGGCAGCTCACGCCCCTCGTAGGGGGTGTTGCGACTGCGCGAGGCGAAGCCCGCGGGGTCCACCTGGCCACGGTATGCCGCATCGACCAGGGTGAGGTTGGCGGGCTCACCGGCCGAGACGGGACGGCCGTGTCCGGTGGCCTGTCCGATCTTGGCGGGCTTGAAGGACATCCGGTCGGCGACGCCGGCCCAGTCCAGCAGGCCCGTGTCCACCATGGTCTCCTGCACCACCGACAGCGCGGTCTCCAGGCCCACCATCCCCATGGCGGCGGCGGCCCACTCGCAGTCCTTGTCCTCGTGCGGGTGCGGGGCGTGGTCGGTGGCGACGATGTCGATCGTGCCGTCGGCGAGCGCCTCGCGCAGGGCCATGACGTCCCGCTCGGTGCGCAGCGGCGGGTTGACCTTGTAGACCGGGTTGTACGACCGGACCAGCTCGTCGGTGAGGAGCAGGTGGTGCGGGGTGACCTCGGCGGTGACGTCGATGCCGCGGGACTTGGCCCAGCGGACGATCTCGACGGAGCCGGCGGTCGACAGGTGGCAGATGTGGACGCGGGAGCCGACGTGCTCGGCGAGCAGCACGTCCCGGGCGATGACCGACTCCTCGGCGACGGCGGGCCAGCCGCCGAGGCCCAGCTCGGCGGAGACGACGCCCTCGTTCATCTGGGCGCCCTCGGTGAGCCGGGGCTCCTGGGCGTGCTGGGCGACGACGCCGTTGAAGGCCTTCACGTACTCCAGGGCGCGGCGCATGATCACGGCGTCGTGGACGCACTTGCCGTCGTCGGAGAAGACGGTGACACCGGCCGCGGACTCGTGCATGGCGCCCAGCTCGGCGAGCTTGGCGCCCTCCAGGCCGACCGTGACGGCGCCGATGGGCTGCACGTCGCAGTAGCCGGACTCCTGGCCGAGCCGCCAGACCTGCTCGACGACGCCGGCGGTGTCGGCGACCGGGAAGGTGTTGGCCATGGCGAAGACGTTGGTGTAGCCGCCGCTCGCGGCCGCGCGGGTGCCGGTGAGGACGGTCTCGGAGTCCTCGCGGCCGGGCTCGCGCAGATGGGTGTGCAGGTCGACCAGGCCCGGCAGCAGCACCTTGCCGTCGGCCTCGACGACCTCCGCGCCCTCGACGACCTCGGCGGACAGGTCCCGGCCGACCGCCTCGACGACGCCGCCGTCGATCAGGACGTCCTGCGGCTCGCCGCCGAGCACCTTCGCACCGCGGATCAGGGTCTTGCTCATGTTTCTTACTTCTCCTCGGTGGGGCGGGCGTGGGACACGGCGGGCTCGTTGCCGCCGAGCAGCAGGTAGAGGACGGCCATCCGGATGGAGACGCCGTTGGTGACCTGCTCGACGACGGTGCAGCGGTCGGAGTCGGCGACGTCGGCGGTGATCTCCATGCCGCGGACCATGGGGCCGGGGTGCATCACGATGGCGTGGTCGGGCATCTTCGCCATCCGGTCTCCGTCGAGGCCGTAGCGGCGGGAGTACTCGCGCTCGGTGGGGAAGAAGGCGGCGTTCATCCGCTCGCGCTGCACGCGCAGCAGCATCACCGCGTCGGACTTGGGCAGCGTGGAGTCGAGGTCGTAGGAGACCTCGCAGGGCCAGGTCTCGACGCCGACGGGCAGCAGGGTGGGCGGGGCGACGAGGGTGACCTGGGCACCGAGGGTGTGCAGCAGGTCGACGTTGGAGCGGGCGACGCGGCTGTGCAGGATGTCGCCGACGAGCGTGATCCGGCGGCCGTCCAGGTCCTTGCCGAGCCCGGCGTCGCGGCCGACCAGGCGGCGGCGCATGGTGAAGGCGTCGAGCAGGGCCTGGGTGGGGTGCTGGTGGGTGCCGTCCCCGGCGTTGACCACGGCGGCGTCGATCCAGCCGGAGGTGGCCAGGCGGTAGGGGGCGCCGGAGGCGCTGTGCCGGATGACGACGGCGTCGACGCCCATCGCCTCCAGGGTCTGGGCGGTGTCCTTGAGGGACTCGCCCTTGGAGACGCTGGATCCCTTGGCGGTGAAGTTGATGACGTCCGCGGACAGCCGCTTCTCGGCGGCCTCGAAGGAGATCCGGGTCCGGGTGGAGTCCTCGAAGAAGAGGTTGACGACGGTGCGGCCGCGCAGGGTGGGCAGTTTCTTGATCGGCCGGTCCGCGACCCGGGCCATCTCCTCGGCGGTGTCGAGGATCAGGACGGCGTCGTCGCGGGTGAGGTCGGCGGCCGAGATGAGATGACGCTGCATCTGTCAGGCTCCGTAAGGCGATTCATGCGGAAGAGCGGGATAATTCGGGCGGCCGGGCGCGTGCGGGGGCGCGCCGAGCACGCGTACGGCACGAAGGGGTGCGTACGCGGGGTGCTACGGGTGGGCGCCCGGGGCGGCCGGCTTGGCACCGAGCAGCACGGTGTCGCGACCGTCCTCCTCGGCGAGCTGGACCTTGACCGTCTCCCGCAGCGACGTCGGGAGGTTCTTGCCGACGTAGTCGGCGCGGATGGGCAGTTCGCGGTGGCCGCGGTCGACGAGGACGGCGAGCTGCACCGCGCGGGGGCGGCCGATGTCGTTCAGCGCGTCGAGGGCGGCGCGGATGGTGCGGCCGGAGAAGAGCACGTCGTCGACGAGGACGACGAGGCGGCCGTCGATGCCGTCACCGGGGATCTCGGTGCGGGCCAGGGCGCGCGGCGGGTGCATGCGCAGGTCGTCGCGGTACATGGTGATGTCGAGCGAGCCGACCGGCATCTTGCGTTCGGTGATCTGCTCCAGCTTGTCGGCGAGCCGCCGGGCGAGGAAGACGCCGCGGGTCGGGATGCCGAGGAGCACCACGTCGTCGGCACCCTTGGCGCGCTCGACGATCTCGTGGGCGATGCGGGTCAGCACCCGCGCGATGTCGGGCCCTTCGAGAACGGGCCGGGCATCCTGCTGCTGGTCCTGCTGCTTGTCCATAAGAAACGGACCCCCTTCTCCGCCTCACGGGACGGATCTTAAAGGACGTCGGATATGCGCCACCTACGGTAGCAGGCTCACAGAACCTCTCCGATGACCCCCCTGACACTCCCCCGTCACTCGTCTGCCCCACATCGATCACCCGCACGGAGTAACGGATGGCGAATACCACGGAAGAGTCGGTGCGGACCATTCGGCTTGACGCAGCAGAGTAACGCTGCGTAACCTCACAGTGAGTTACCAGCCGCGCGGCCGACAACACAGCCTGCCGCGTCGACACCTTGTCCGGGGAGCCATATGTCCAGCGAATACGCCAAACAGCTCGGGGCCAAGCTCCGGGCCATCCGCACCCAGCAGGGCCTTTCCCTCCACGGTGTCGAGGAGAAGTCCCAGGGCCGCTGGAAGGCCGTCGTGGTCGGTTCGTACGAGCGCGGCGACCGTGCCGTGACCGTGCAGCGCCTCGCCGAGCTGGCGGACTTCTACGGCGTCCCCGTGCAGGAGCTGCTGCCGGGCACCACCCCGGGCGGCGCCGCCGAGCCGCCGCCGAAGCTGGTCCTGGACCTGGAGCGGCTGGCCACCGTGCCGGCCGAGAAGGCGGGCCCGCTCCAGCGGTACGCGGCCACGATCCAGTCGCAGCGCGGTGACTACAACGGCAAGGTGCTCTCGATCCGCCAGGACGACCTGCGCACACTCGCCGTCATCTACGACCAGTCGCCCTCGGTCCTCACCGAGCAGCTGATCAGCTGGGGCGTCCTGGACGCGGACGCGCGCCGCGCGGTGGCGTCCCACGACGAGCTCTGAGCCTCGCCCACCTCAGCAGAAACGTGCCGCCGGGGTGGCCGGAACCATGCGGTTCCGGCC
>NZ_JBHWKU010000062.1:0-15363 GCF_042730645.1 Streptomyces sp. NPDC059906 | reverse complement strand
AAACGCCCGGTTACATTTCGAACCCGGAAGCTAAGCCTTACAGCGCCGATGGTACTGCAGGGGGGACCCTGTGGGAGAGTAGGACGCCGCCGAACTCCTTTTAGAGCTCTGGCTCTTGGGCACACAGCCCAAGAGCCGGAGCTTTTTTGCGTTGAGGTAAGGTCAGTGAGCATCATTGGCTCGTTTCCCCCAGGAGGCCCCCGCGTGGAGGTCCAGGAGACCCGCGTGCAGACCGACCGGGTCCTCACCATCCCGAACATCCTCAGCATGGCGCGCCTGGCCGGCGTGCCCCTGTTCCTGTGGCTCATCCTGCGGCCCGAGTTCGGCGGCCCGCAGAGCGACGGTTGGGCGCTGTTGGTGCTGGCCCTCAGCGGGGTCAGCGACTACCTGGACGGAAAGCTCGCGCGGCGCTGGAATCAGATCAGCAGCCTCGGCCGGTTCCTGGACCCGGCGGCCGACCGGCTCTATATCCTCTCCACGCTGGTGGGTCTCACCTGGCGCGAGATTCTCCCGCTCTGGTTGACCCTTGTACTGCTTGCCAGGGAAGCGATGCTGCTGGTGATGGTGGGCATCCTCCGGCGGCACGGCTATCCTCCGCCGCAGGTGAACTTCCTGGGCAAGGCCGCCACCTTCAACCTCATGTACGCCTTCCCGCTGCTTCTGCTGAGCGACGGCAGCGGATGGATCGCGTCACTCGCCGCCGTCTTCGGATGGGCGTTCGCCGGATGGGGTACAACCCTGTATTGGTGGGCAGGTGTTCTCTACGTGGTGCAGGTCCGCCGCCTGGTTCGTGCGGACGTCGCAGCCGATTGAACTCGCTGATTGTGCGGTCCCGGTGGCCGGATGGCCCGCGCTGGAAAAGTGCGGGACCCTGGACGGGTGAAGTCGGCTAAACCGTCGTCTCTCAGAGGAGGACGCTTCCGACATGAAGGCCGTCGTGATGGCTGGAGGCGAAGGCACACGCCTTCGTCCCATGACCTCGAGCATGCCCAAGCCGCTCCTGCCGGTGGTCAACCGGCCGATCATGGAGCACGTTCTTCGGCTGCTCAAAAGGCATGGGCTCAATGAGACCGTCGTGACCGTCCAGTTCCTGGCCTCACTGGTCAAGAACTACTTCGGTGACGGCGAGGAGCTCGGAATGGAGCTCACCTATGCCAACGAGGAGAAGCCACTCGGTACCGCCGGAAGCGTCAAGAACGCCGAGGAGGCATTGAAGGACGACGCCTTCCTCGTCATTTCCGGCGATGCCCTGACCGACTTCGACCTCACCGACCTGATCAACTTCCACAAGGAAAAGGGCTCGCTCGTCACCGTGTGTCTGACGCGCGTGCCCAACCCGCTGGAATTCGGTATCACCATCGTCGACGAAGAGGGCAAGGTCGAGCGCTTCCTGGAGAAGCCGACCTGGGGCCAGGTCTTCTCGGACACCGTGAACACCGGGATCTACGTCATGGAGCCCGAGGTCTTCAACTATGTCGACCCCGATGTGCCCGTGGACTGGTCCGGTGACGTCTTCCCGCAGTTGATGAAGGAAGGCAAGCCCGTCTACGGCTATGTCGCCGAGGGCTACTGGGAGGACGTCGGTACCCACGAGAGCTATGTGAAGGCTCAGGCCGATGTTCTGGAGCGCAAGGTTGACGTCGACATCGACGGCTTCGAGATCTCGCCCGGCGTCTGGGTGGCCGAGGGTGCGGAGGTGCACCCCGACGCGGTGCTGCGCGGGCCCCTGTACGTCGGCGACTACGCCAAGGTCGAGGCCGGCGCCGAGATCCGCGAACACACGGTGATCGGGTCCAACGTCGTCGTCAAGAGCGGGGCCTTCCTGCACAAGGCCGTGGTCGCCGACAACGTGTACGTCGGACCGCACAGCAATCTGCGGGGCTGTGTGGTCGGCAAGAACACCGACATCATGCGCGCCGCGCGGATCGAGGACGGCGCGGTCATCGGCGACGAGTGCCTGGTCGGTGAAGAATCGATCATCCAGGGCAACGTGCGGGTCTACCCGTTCAAGACGATCGAGGCCGGTGCCTTCGTCAACACCTCGGTGATCTGGGAGTCCCGCGGGCAGGCGCACCTCTTCGGTGCGCGCGGGGTCTCCGGCATCCTGAACGTGGAGATCACTCCGGAGCTGGCCGTGCGGCTGGCCGGTGCGTACGCGACGACCCTGAAGAAGGGGTCCACCGTCACCACGGCCCGCGACCACTCCCGTGGCGCCCGTGCGCTGAAGCGGGCGGTGATCTCCGCGCTGCAGGCCAGCGCCATCGACGTACGCGACCTGGAGAACGTACCCCTGCCCGTGGCGCGGCAGCAGACCGCGCGGGGCAGTGCCGGCGGGATCATGATCCGGACCACCCTGGGGGTGCCGGACTCCGTCGACATCATGTTCTTCGACGGTCAGGGCGCCGACCTGTCGCAGGGCAGCCAGCGGAAGCTGGACCGGGTGTTCGCGCGGCAGGAGTACCGGCGGGCGTTCCCCGGCGAGATCGGGGACCTGCACTTCCCGTCCAGCGTGTTCGACTCCTACACCGGGTCCCTGCTGCGCAACGTCGACATCACCGGCATCGCGGAGTCCGGGCTCAAGGTGGTCGTCGACGCCTCCAACGGCAGCGCGGGGCTGGTGCTGCCGAGCCTGCTCGGGAAGCTCGGCGTCGACTCCCTGACGATCAATCCCGGTCTCGACGAGGCCAGGCCCACCGAGTCGGCCGACGTGCGGCGGTCCGGTCTGGTGCGCCTCGGGGAGATCGTGGCGTCCTCGCGGGCCGCGTTCGGCGTGCGGTTCGACCCCGTCGGTGAACGGCTGTCGCTCGTCGACGAGAAGGGCCGCATCATCGAGGACGACCGGGCGCTGCTGGTGATGCTCGACCTGATCGCGGCCGAGCGGCGCAGCGGCCGGGTGGCGCTCCCGGTGACGACCACCAGGATTGCCGAGCAGGTCGCCGCGTACCACGGCACGCAGGTCGAGTGGACGACCACCTCCCCGGACGACCTGACGCGGGTGGGGGGCGAGGAAGGCGCGATCTTCGGCGGAGACGGCAAGGGCGGCTTCATCGTCCCCGAGTTCAGCAGTGTGTACGACGGCACGGCGGCCTTCGTGCGGCTGATCGGGCTGGTCGCGCGCACGCAGCTCACGCTGAGCCAGATCGACGCGCGGATCCCGCGGGCCCACGTCCTCAAGCGTGATCTGGCCACTCCGTGGGCGGTCAAGGGCCTGGTGATGCGGCGGGTCGTCGAGGCGGCCGGGGACCGGTTCGTGGACACCACGGACGGGGTGCGGGTGGTCGAGACCGACGGGCGCTGGGTGATGGTTTTGCCCGACCCCGCGGAGGCGGTCACCCATCTGTGGGCGGAGGGCCCCGACGACGCCTCCGCGCAGGCGCTGCTGGACGAGTGGGCCGCGGTGGTGGACAGCGCGGGCCGCTGAGAACACGCCTGGTCGCTGAGAACACACCGCACGCGCGCGTGCCGGACAAGTGTCCCCAAGGGGGCCGGTCCGGCACGCCGGTGGGGCCGTTCGGAGGTAGTGGCGGTGGCGTGCGACGATGTGCGGCATGCCGCAGCCACCCCCCGTTCGGAGCACACCCTCGCGGCCCGTGCGCCCGGACGCGTCCATGTCGCTGCTCACGAACGTCATGGACCACAGCCTCGACGACGGATACGCCGAGGCCGCCGCGCGGAAGAAGGCCGACGGCAGCGGGGGCATGCCCAAGACACTGCGCGCCAAGCTGGGCCTGGCGGCCGGTCTGGTCCTCGCGGCCCTGGTCGTGACGGTCGGGGCGGCCCAGGCACGGGTCGCCGCTCCGGTCGTCGCCAAGGAGCGTGAAGAGCTGGTCGACCGCATAGAGGGGGAGACCTCGGCGGCCGACGAGCTGGAGAAGAGCGTCGACGAGCTGCGCGACGACGTGGACGCCCGCCGGCGCGAGGCGCTGGAGAAGAGCGGCGACGGCGACCGGTCCGACCTGGTGGGGATCCTGTCGGGCGCGGTGGAGGTGCACGGTCCCGGCGTGAAGCTCGTGGTGAACGATGCCGAGGACGTCGGTACGGGGGCCGACGGGCAGCCGCGCGGCACCTCCGGGTTCTCCGACACGGGACGGGTGCGGGACCGGGACATGCAGCGCGTGGTGAACGGGCTGTGGGAGTCGGGCGCCGAGGCGATCTCCGTCAACGGGCAGCGGCTGACCGCGCTGTCGGCGATCAGGGCCGCCGGTGACGCGATACTGGTCGACAACAGGCCGCTGGTGCCGCCGTACACGGTGCTCGCGGTGGGCGACGGCGAGCGGCTGAGCAGGGGCTTCCAGGACAGCGCGGACGGGCTGTACCTGCATGCCCTGGAGGAGAGCTACGGCATCCGGACCGCCATCTCCGTCGCGGACGACCTCAAGCTGCCGGCCGCACCGAGTGTGATCGTACGTACAGCACAGCCGATAACCGAGAAGGGCACATCGTGATCGCCGTACTGGGCCTCGTCGTGGGAGTCGTGGCCGGACTGCTGGTCCGGCCCGAGGTGCCGGCGGCCGTGGAGCCGTATCTTCCGATCGCCGTCGTGGCGGCGCTGGACGCCGTCTTCGGTGGTCTGCGGGCCATGCTCGACGGCATCTTCGACGACAAGGTCTTCGTGGTGTCGTTCCTGTCGAACGTGGTCGTGGCCGCACTGATCGTGTTCCTGGGCGACAAGTTGGGCGTCGGAGCCCAGCTGTCCACCGGCGTCGTGGTGGTCCTCGGCATCCGTATCTTCTCCAACGCCGCGGCGATCCGACGCCACGTCTTCCGGGCATGAGGCCGATGAACGACGACGAGCAGTCCGCGAACAGGCTGCGCAAGGAACTGCCGGACGAGGTGCCGCCCTCGCGGTCCCCGTCGGCGGACGACCCCGCGGGCGGCCCGGGGGCGGCGCGGGGGGAGCGGAACGGAGCGACCGGCAGGCAGCGGCTCCTGAAGGGGCTGTGGCCGCCGCGCCTGACGCGGGCCCAACTGATCGTCGCCCTGCTCCTGTTCGGGCTCGGCTTCGGCCTCGCGGTCCAGGTGGCGTCCAACAGCGACAGCGACAGCGCGCTGCGGGGCGCCCGCCAGGAGGATCTGGTCCGCATCCTGGATGAACTGGACGACCGTACTCAGCGTCTTGAAGACGAGAAGCAGGGCCTCGAGAAGCAGCGCGACGAGCTGGAGAACAGCTCCGACCAGGCGGAGGAGGCCCGCAAGCAGACGCTCGAGAAGGAGCGGCAACTGGGCATCCTCGCGGGCACCGTGGCCGCACAGGGGCCCGGCATCACGGTGACCATCGAGGACACGAAGGGGACGGTCGAGGCGGACATGCTGCTCGACGCCATCCAGGAGCTGCGCGCGGCGGGTGCGGAGGCGATCCAGGTGAACGGTGTGCGGGTCGTCGCCGGCACGTATCTCGCGGACGTGGACAAGTCCGTCAGCGTCGACGGGAACAAGATCAACGCGCCCTATCGTTTCCAGGTCATCGGCAAGCCGCAGGACCTCGAACCGGCTCTCAACATTCCTGGAGGAGTGGTGCAGACTCTGGAGAAGGAACAGGCCACCGTTACTGTTGAGCGGTCGAGCAAGATCGTCGTGGACGCCTTGCGAGCGGCGGAGCGGCCTGACTACGCTCGGTCGTCCTCCCAGTGAACCGGCGGTGCATGGGGGGCGTCCGGCGAGGGCATGAGGTTGCGGGGGGTCGGCGCACCGATTGGGTGGTGCGTGGTGGAAACTGTCTGGTGGAGACGGACGTTGTGAAGGTGTCCGGGTCGGCCAGTGCGTTCAGTAAGGGTTCGTCCTGCCCCACGGGCGGGTCTGTTTCGGTCAAGGGGAATCGCCCGTGAAGTTGTTTGCGAAGTTGTTCGGCAAGAGCGCGCGAGAGGGCAGCGGCGACAACGCGACCGCCCGCCATCGCGCACAGCCCGACGCGGAGGGCGGACGCCCGATGTACCGGGACCAGGTGGGTGGTCCGGGCGCGCCGTCTGTTGACCCTGCTCAGTCCGGCGGCATAGGTTTCGGCCAGCCCTCGGCCCCGGGTGCGGGTGGAGGGTTCACCCCCGACCCGTACGCGTCGAACGCCCCGGCGGGGCAGTCGCGGCAGGAGGATCCGTCCATGTCGGCCCTGGTCTGCACGAGGTGCGGCAACCGCAACGCGGAGAACAGCCGTTTCTGCTCCAACTGCGGGGCTCCGCTGCGGCCCGGCGCGGTCCCGGAGCGTGCCTCCGAGACGACCTCCACGATCTCCATCTCCGGTCTGGAGGCCTACGACGCCGAGGTCACCGGCCAGACGGCGATGCCGGCGCTCTCTCCCGAGGCGCAGGCGGCCGTGGACGCGCTGCCGCTGGGCTCCGCCCTCCTGGTCGTGCGCCGCGGTCCGAACTCGGGCAGCCGCTTCCTGCTGGACGGCGAGCTGACCACCGCCGGGCGTCATCCGCAGAGCGACATCTTCCTGGACGACGTGACGGTCTCGCGCCGGCACGTGGAGTTCCGCCGCAGCCCGGACGGTTCCTTCACGGTCGCCGACGTCGGCAGCCTGAACGGCACCTACGTCAACCGGGAGCGCATCGACCAGGTCGCCCTGTCGAACGGTGACGAGGTGCAGATCGGCAAGTACCGGCTGGTGTTCTACGCGAGCCAGCGGGGTTACTGACCCGCCCCCGGGCCGTCCGCCCGGGGAACCTCCAGGGAAGGTCCATGTTTCAAACACCGAGCGGCGGTGCCGGGCAAGGCGCCGCCGCCACGGACAGTGGGCTGATGAGCATCGGCGCAGTGCTGAGCGCGCTGCGTGACGAGTTCCCCGACATCACCATCTCCAAGATCCGTTTCCTGGAGTCGGAGGGCCTCGTCGAGCCGCGGCGGACCCCGGCCGGATATCGCAAGTTCGGCGCGCACGACGTCGAGCGCCTCGGCCAGGTGCTGCGCATGCAGCGGGACCACTATCTGCCGCTCAAGGTGATCCGTGAGCACCTGGACGCCGTGGAGCGCGGCGAGGCCGTGGCGCTGCCGCGGGTCGGCCGGCAGCGGGACGGGGAGGCGGCCGCGCCCGAGCCCGCCGAGAGCCCGACCGTGGCCCGGATCGGGCGGGACGAGCTGCTGGCCACGGCCGGGATCGACGAGCAGGAGCTGAAGGAGTGGGAGTCGTACGGACTCCTCGTCCCGCTGCCCGACGGGGCGTACGACGCCGAGTCGGTCACCGTGGCGTCGCTGGTGGTGCAGCTGGGGCGGTTCGGGATCGAGCCGCGGCACCTGCGGGTGATGAAGGCCG
Source organism: Streptomyces sp. NPDC059906 (assembly GCF_042730645.1). Taxonomy (NCBI): domain Bacteria; kingdom Bacillati; phylum Actinomycetota; class Actinomycetes; order Kitasatosporales; family Streptomycetaceae; genus Streptomyces; species Streptomyces sp. NPDC059906. The sequence goes on along the minus strand of NZ_JBHWKU010000062.1, from coordinate 8,117 downwards.
CCGCCGACCGCGAGGCCGGGCTCGTGGACCAGGTGGTGGCTCCGTTGAAGCGCCACCGCAACCCGCAGACCAGGGCACACGCGGAAGCCCGCACCAAGGAGCTGGCGGGACTCGCGGTGAAACTGCACGCGGCGCTGGTGCAGACCGCTCTCGGCGTGCGGCTGCCCTGAAACGGGCGGGCCGGCTACCCGGATCGCCCACCCGATCCCGGCCCGACTACCCAAACGTCCCGGGCACGGCCTAGGGTTGCTGTGTGAACGAGCTCGATGTCGTAGGTGTCCGGGTCGAGATGCCCTCCAACCAGCCGATCGTGCTGCTGCGCGAGGTGGGCGGCGACCGTTACCTTCCCATCTGGATCGGACCGGGGGAGGCGACGGCGATCGCCTTCGCCCAGCAGGGCATGGCTCCCGCACGGCCGCTGACCCACGACCTCTTCAAGGACGTGCTGGAAGCCGTCGGCCAGGAGCTCTCCGAAGTACGCATCACCGACCTGCGCGACGGGGTCTTCTACGCCGAGCTGGTCTTCGCGAGCGGGGTCGAGGTCAGCGCCAGGCCGTCCGACGCCATAGCGCTGGCCCTGCGCACCGGTACGCCGATCTACGGCAGCGACACGGTCCTCGACGACGCCGGTATCGCCATTCCGGACGAGCAGGAGGACGAGGTGGAGAAGTTCCGCGAGTTCCTCGACCAGATCTCACCCGAGGACTTCGGGACCAGCAATCAGTGAGACGCGGGCCCGTACGGGCACATCCGGCTAGCCTTTCCCGGTATCGGACACGGGAAACCACTCGTAGGGTGATTATCACTCGGCGTGCCGAGTGTGGCGATCGTTGACGCACCCTTGGTGACTGCCTACCTTCGAGGAGGCAGGTCAAGGACGGAGGTCGGCGTGAGAATCAGCGGCGACGGTACGGTTGGGGGTGGCCCCGGGCACAGCCTCGGGGCAGGCGGTCCGTACCCGCCCCCGGGTTCCCGGCTTCGCGCAGGCGCGGGCCACGCCCAGCACGGTGTTGCGGCCGATTCCGGTCCGCAGCGACCGGCAGCCGTGCCGACCAGCGGAGGGGCGACGTCCATGGCGTCCGAGCAGATCGGCTACCGCGGGCCGACGGCCTGCGCGGCCGCCGGCATCACCTACCGGCAACTCGACTACTGGGCCCGCACGGGCCTCGTCGAGCCCAGCGTGCGGCCCGCGCACGGGTCCGGGACGCAGCGGTTGTACAGCTTCCGCGACGTGGTCGTGCTGAAGATCGTCAAACGCTTCCTCGACACCGGTGTGTCCCTGCAGAACATCCGCACCGCCGTCCAGCACCTCAGGGAGCGCGGCTTTCGCGACCTGGAGCGGATGACGCTGATGAGCGACGGCGCCACCGTCCACGAGTGCACCTCGCCCGAGGAGGTGCACGCCCTGCTCCAGGGCGGGCAGGGCATCTTCGGGATCGCCGTCGGCGTGGTGTGGCGGGACGTGGAGAGCGCGCTGTCCCAGCTGCACGGCGAGCGGATCGACACGGGGGAGACCCTGGTCGGGCACAATCCGGCCGACGAACTGGCCCGGCGGCGGAGCAACCGGGCGGTCTGACCCCGCCGCGCCCCACAGCCGTCCGGTGAGGGCATTGTCAGTGGCGTAGGGCAGCATCGGAGATGTGAGAACCGCGCCCACGATCCTGCATCTCGACATGGACGCCTTCTTCGCCTCGGTGGAGCAGGCGTCCAAGCCGAGCCTGCGCGGGAAGGCCGTCGTGGTGGGCGGCCTCGGACCGCGCGGTGTGGTCGCCACCTGCTCGTACGAGGCGCGGGTGTTCGGGGTGCACTCCGCGATGCCGATGGGCCAGGCCCGCCGGCTCGCGCCGCACGCCGCCTACCTCGTGCCGCGCTTCGAGCTCTACCGGTCTATCAGCGAGCAGGTGATGCGGCTGCTGCGGGAGCTGTCGCCGCTGGTGGAGCCGCTGAGCCTGGACGAGGCCTTCGTGGACCTGGACGCCGGCGGGGCGGCCCGGGACGCGGAGTCGGCGCGCGCGGCCGGGGCGAAGCTGCGCACCGACATCCGCACCGTCACCGGCCTCACCGGTTCCGTGGGCCTCGCCGCCTCCAAGATGCTCGCCAAGATCGCCTCGGAGGCGGCCAAGCCCGACGGACTGGTGCTCATCCCGCCGGGGACCGAGCGGGCCATGCTGGAGCCGATGACGGTGCGGACGCTGCCCGGGGTGGGGCCGGCCACGGGAGACCATCTGCGGCGGGCGGGGATCACCACGGTCGGCGAGATCGCCGAGGCGGGCGAGGACGAGCTGGTGCGGCTGCTGGGCAAGGCGCACGGCCACGCGCTGTACGCCATGGCGCTGGCACGGGACGAGCGTCCGGTGGTGGCCGAGCGGGAGACCAAGTCGGTGTCCGTGGAGGACACCTACGACGTGGACATCCACGACCGGGTGCGGGTCGGCGTCGAGGTGGGGCGGCTGGCGGACCGCTGCGTGCGGCGGCTGCGCGCCTCCGGTCTGTCCGGGCGGACCATCGTGCTCAAGGTGCGCAGATACGACTTCTCCACGCTCACGCGCTCCGAGACCCTGCGCGGCCCCACCGACGATCCCGCGGTGGTGCGGGAGGCGGCCGCCAGACTGCTGGACGCGGTGGACACCACGGGCGGCGTGCGGCTGCTCGGGGTGGGTGTCAGCGGGCTCGCCGACTACACGCAGGAGGACCTGTTCGCGCAGGCGGCGGGGGACCGGGCGGAGGAACCGGCCGAGGAGCCCGGGACCGAGCCCGCCGAGGAGCACGCCCCCACGCCCGCCGAGCGCCGGTGGCCCTCGGGGCACGACGTACGGCATACGGAGCTGGGGCACGGGTGGGTCCAGGGCAGCGGTCTCGGGCGGGTCACCGTGCGCTTCGAGACGCCGTACTCGGAGGTCGGGCGGGTGCGGACCTTCCCGGTGGACGACCCGGAGCTGACACCGGCGGATCCGCTGCCGCTGGTCGCCGGCACGGAGGGCGGCGAGGGTGGCGAGGGTGGTCAGCCGTCGTCGTTGCCCTTGCCGGCCAGCTTGCCGAAGTCGTGGTCGGGAGGCGGCGGAGCGGCCGAGACGTCCAGGCCGTAGTGGTGGTAGAGCTGGAGTTCCTGTTCCGGCGAGAGGTGGCGGCCGACGCCGAAGTCGGGCGCCTCCTTGATCAGCACCCGGTCGAAGGGCACGCGCAGGGCGCCGTCGACCAGCTCGCTGGGCTCCAGCGGGACGAAGGCGTCCCTGCTGAAGAGACCGGTTCGTATCGCCGCCCACTCGGGGACGCCGGTGGCATCGTCGAGGTAGACCTCGTCCACGGTGCCGATCCTGGTGCCGTCGCGGTCGAACGCCTTGCGGCCGATCAGGTTCCGCGGATCGATGTCAGTACGCACGGGGCCCTCCACTTGATCGCACCACTGGGCCGGACTGGGGTCGCACACCAGCCGCCTAATCATCCGTAAGTACTACAAAAGAGCACAAATGCCCGGTCGGCCACTCGAAGTCCGTGCGGCGACCTCGCTGGTACGCTGGCAAACGGCTGCTGACCCCGCGCGGGAGAGTCCTCCGGACACCACCGGAGGCGCCGAAGGAGCAAATCCTCCCCGGAATCTCTCAGGCTCACGTACCGCACGGACGAGGTCACTCTGGAAAGCAGGGCGGGTGTCGACGGCTTCCGCTCTCACCGACGGTGAAAGCCGGGAGAGCCCCAGGGCTCGCCCGGTGAAGCTCTCAGGTTGAGATGACAGAGGGGGAGGCCGTCCGGGTACCCGCGCCGTGGTGCCCCTCGAAGGTCGTCAGACCAGGAGGCCTCCGCAATGACCGCCCATCGCACTCCGCTCTCCGAACTCGAACAGGCCATGCCCTTCGAGCAGCGCCACATCGGCCCCGACCACGAGGCCCGGGCCAAGATGCTCGCGCAGGTCGGTTACGGTTCGCTCGACGAACTGACGGCCGCCGCAGTGCCGGATGTGATCAAGAACGCCGACGCGCTGGACCTGCCGGGCGCGCGCTCCGAAGCGGAGGTGCTGGCCGAGCTTCGCTCGCTCGCCGACCGCAACCAGGTCCTCGACTCCATGATCGGCCTCGGCTACTACGGCACCTTCACCCCGCCGGTGATCCTGCGCAACGTCATGGAGAACCCGTCCTGGTACACGGCGTACACGCCCTACCAGCCGGAGATCTCCCAGGGCCGTCTCGAAGCCCTGCTGAACTTCCAGACGATGGTCGCCGAGCTGACCGGCCTGCCCACCTCCGGCGCCTCGCTGCTCGACGAGGGCACCGCCGCCGCCGAGGCGATGGCCCTCTCCCGGCGCATGGGCAAGAACAAGAAGGGCCTGTTCCTCATCGACGCGGACGCCCTGCCGCAGACCGTCGCCGTGATACAGACCCGCGCCGAGCCGACCGGCGTCGAGGTCGTCGTCGCCGACCTGAGCGAGGGCATCCCGGCCGAGCTGGCCGAGCGGGAGATCAACGGCGTCCTGATCCAGTACCCGGGCGCCTCCGGAGCCGTCCGCGACCTCAAGCCGGTGATCGACCGGGCGCACGAGCTGGGCGCGCTCGTCACCGTCGCCGCCGACCTGCTCGCCCTCACTCTGCTCACCTCGCCCGGCGAGCTGGGCGCGGACATCGCGGTGGGCACCACCCAGCGCTTCGGCGTGCCGATGGGCTTCGGCGGACCGCACGCCGGTTACATGGCGGTGCACGAGAAGTTCGCCCGCAGCCTCCCCGGCCGCCTGGTCGGCGTCTCCGTGGACGCCGACGGCAACAAGGCTTACCGCCTGGCCCTGCAGACCCGCGAGCAGCACATCCGCCGCGAGAAGGCCACCAGTAACATCTGCACCGCGCAGGTGCTGCTCGCCGTCATGGCCGGCATGTACGCCGTCTATCACGGTCCCGAGGGCCTGCGGGCCATCGCCCGCCGCACCCACCGGTACGCCACGATCACGGCCGCCGGGCTCGCCGCGGGCGGCGTCGAGATCCTCCACGGCTCCTACTTCGACACCGTCACCGCGCGGGTGCCCGGCCGGGCCGCCGAGACCGTGCACGCCGCCCGCGAGAACGGCGTCAACCTGCGGCTCGTCGACGCCGACCACGTGTCGTTCGCCTGCGACGAGACCACCACCCGCGCCCAGGTCGGCGGCGTGTGGCACGCCTTCGGCGTCGAGGGCGACATCGAGTCGCTGGACGCGGAGACCGCGGAGACGCTGCCCGAGTCGCGGCTGCGCACCGACGACTTCCTCACCCACCCCGTCTTCCACCAGCACCGCTCCGAGACCGCGATGCTGCGCTACCTGCGCCGCCTCGCCGACCGGGACTACGCGCTGGACCGCGGCATGATCCCGCTGGGCTCCTGCACCATGAAGCTCAACGCGACCACCGAGATGGAGCCGGTCACCTGGCCCGAGTTCGGCGCGCTGCACCCCTTCGCGCCCGCCGAGCAGGCGCAGGGCTACCTCACCCTCATCCGTGAGCTGGAGGAGCGGCTCGCCGAGGTCACCGGGTACGACAAGGTCTCGCTCCAGCCCAACGCCGGCTCGCAGGGCGAGTTCGCCGGCCTGCTCGCCGTACGCGGCTACCACCGGGCCAACGGCGACGAGCAGCGCACCGTCTGCCTCATCCCGTCCTCCGCGCACGGCACCAACGCCGCCAGCGCCGTGATGGCCGGCATGAAGGTCGTCGTCGTCAAGACCGCCGAGGACGGTGAGATCGACGTCGAGGACCTGCGGGCCAAGATCGAGAAGCACCGCGACGAGCTGGCCGTGCTGATGATCACCTACCCGTCCACGCACGGCGTGTTCGAGGAGCACGTCGCCGACATCTGCGCGCAGGTGCACGACGCGGGCGGCCAGGTCTACGTGGACGGCGCCAACCTCAACGCCCTGGTCGGCCTCGCCAAGCCCGGCCACTTCGGCGGCGACGTCTCCCACCTGAACCTGCACAAGACCTTCTGCATCCCGCACGGCGGCGGCGGTCCCGGCGTCGGTCCCGTGGGCGTACGGTCGCACCTGGCGCCGTACCTGCCCAACCACCCGCTGCAGCCCGCGGCCGGTCCGCAGACGGGCGTCGGCCCGATCTCGGCGGCGCCGTGGGGCTCGGCCGGCATCCTGCCGATCTCCTGGTCCTACGTCCGCCTGATGGGCGGCGAGGGCCTCAAGCGCGCCACGCAGGTGGCCGTGCTGTCCGCCAACTACATCGCCAAGCGCCTGGAGCCGCACTTCCCGGTGCTCTACAACGGCCCCGGCGGGCTGGTCGCGCACGAGTGCATCATCGACCTGCGCCCGCTGACCAAGGCCACCGGCGTCAGCGTCGACGACGTCGCCAAGCGGCTGATCGACTACGGCTTCCACGCGCCGACGATGTCCTTCCCGGTGGCCGGCACGCTGATGATCGAGCCGACCGAGTCCGAGGACCTGGCCGAGCTGGACCGGTTCTGCGAGGCGATGATCGCCATCCGCGCGGAGATCGAGAAGGTCGGCTCCGGCGCCTGGCCCGCCGAGGACAACCCGCTGCGCGGCGCCCCGCACACCGCGGACGCGCTCGGCGGTGAGTGGGAGCACGCGTACACGCGCGAGGAGGCCGTCTTCCCGGCCGGGGTGTCCGCCTCCGACAAGTACTGGCCGCCGGTGCGCCGCATCGACCAGGCATACGGCGACCGGAACCTGGTCTGCTCCTGCCCGCCGCTGGACGCGTACGAGGACTGAGTCCCGCCAGGAAAGTGAGAGAGGCCCCGTCCGGGCCGCGGTGCCCGGACGGGGCCTCTCGGCGTCTCAGGCCGTGGCGAGCGACACCTCCGTCGACTTGACCAGCGCGACGACGGGAGCGCCCACGGACAGTCCCAGGTCGTCGGCGGACTGCCGGGTGACGGCCGCGGTCAGCTCGGCGCCCTCGACGGCGACCGCGACCGTGGCCATCGCGGCGCCGGTGGTGAGGGCGGTGACCGTGCCCGGCAGCCGGTTGCGGATGGACAGCCCGTCCACGCGCCCGGTGGCCAGAGCCACCTCGGTGGACTTCACCAGGGCCCGGACGGCGGTGCCGGGGGCGAGCGCCAGGTCCTCGGCGGCCTCGCGGGTGATCGCCGCGGTGAGGTCCTGGCCGCCGGAGAGACGGACGGCGACCGTCGCCATGGCCTCGCCCGGGGTGACGGCGGTGACGGTGCCGGGGAGCTGGTTGCGGATGCTCAGGCTCATGGGGGCACCGTAGCCCGGTGCGGGGCGTCGCGCCGCGGGGAAGAGCCGGCGGACGTGGGGGTTGGCCGTTGGGTATAACGCGATATAGCGTTAGTGTGCCGCAGTGGATGGGGTGGTCGCGGGACGCCCCGGGGAGATCGGGGTGGAGCTATGTCGGTGCAGCCCTCACCGGACGGCGGGATGCCCGCACTCCGGGCCTCGCACACGGACCGGGACCGGGCCGTGGACCTACTGAGCGCCGCCGCCGGCGATGGCCGGCTGACCCCGGAGGAGCTGGACGAGCGGGTGGGCGCGGCGCTCACCGCGCGCACCCAGCAGGAGCTCGCCGCCCTCACCGCCGACCTGCCGACGGCCGTCGACGGACACCCGGTCGTCGCGGCCAAGGACGTCGTCCGCATCGAGCAGGAGGGGGCGTCCACCCGGCGGGGCGAGGGCTGGGTGGTCCCGCGGCGGATGGAGATTCGGTCGGCCTGGGGCGAGGTGACCCTCGACCTCGCCCGCGCCGTGATCGCGCACGACACCCTCCACATCGACCTGGACATGCGGGCCGGGGCGCTGAGGGTCGTGACCCGGCCCGGCATCGTGGTGGACACCGACTCCCTGGTGACCAGTTACGCCGAGGTGAAGACGCCGCGGAGCGTCGACACCGGGGCGCCCATGGAGCTGAGGGTGGAGATCGCGGGGGCGATCAGCTGGGGCCAGGTCGTGGTGCGCACGCCGGGCCGCGGGCTCGGGCGCCGGACCTAGGTGTAGGGACTCGCAGGGTTGTTGACGCGGCTGATCGGTGGGTGGCCGCGCGGCGTCAGGTGCGTGCTCTGGGGGTCCCCCCGGCCGGAGGCTGGGGGGGTGTCGGCCCCAGACCCGCGTACTGGCCGTACTCGGGTCTGGGGCCGGTGCGGCGAGTTTTTTTTACCTCCCACGCCCTTGAGTGAGTGGTGGAGAT
>NZ_JBHWKU010000061.1:0-15680 GCF_042730645.1 Streptomyces sp. NPDC059906 | reverse complement strand
AGGTTGAGGAGCTCCTGCGAGGACTCGGTCAGCAGCCGTCCGATCGGCACCCGCTGCACCGCCGGGGGCGAGGAGGCGGGCGACGTTCCGAAGAACCGGTTGAACAGCTCACTGAACGGATCGGACGCACCGAATCCGAACGACGACATCGACATGACAGCTCCTGGGGCGGTGGCGAGTCGATTCCACCGAAACCCCATGTCGGCGGCTCCGCAAGCGGAGCGGCCGCCGCGCGCCGGGGCGGACCCGTTGTCAGTGGTGGGCGGCATGATCTGGGCCATGACTACTCCTGCAGCAGTGATCGTCGACGCCACCGCCTACGCCCAGGCGGTCGAGGACGCCGCGCGCGCGGCCGCCGCCTACTACGCGGGCGGCTCCTCCCCGCTGGACGACGACGCCTACGACCGGCTGGCGAGAGGGATCGCCGCGTGGGAGGCCGAGCACCCCGGCGAGGTGCTGCCCGGCTCCCCCACCGGCAAGGTCGCCGGCGGCGCGGCCGAGGGGGACGTGCCGCACACGGTGCCGATGCTGAGCCTGGACAACGTGTTCTCGCCGGAGGAGTTCACCGCCTGGACGGCGTCCCTGGCCCGGCGCATCGACCGCGAGGTCACGCGGTTCAGCGTGGGCCCCAAGCTGGACGGCCTCGCCGTCGCCGCCCGCTACCGGGAGGGCCGCCTCACCCGGCTGATCACCCGGGGCGACGGCACTGCCGGTGAGGACGTCTCGCACGCGATCGGCACCGTGGAGGGGCTGCCCGGGACGCTGGCCGAGCCGGTGACCGTCGAGGTACGCGGCGAGATCCTGATGACGACGGCCCAGTTCGAGCACGCCAACGAGGTGCGCATCCAGCACGGCGGACAGCCCTTCGCCAATCCGCGCAACGCGGCCGCGGGCACCCTGCGGGCGAAGGAGCGCGCCTACACGGTGCCGATGACGTTCTTCGGGTACGGCCTGCTGGCCCTGCCCGGCACCGACACGGCGCTCGCGGGGCGGCTGGAGGAGCTGCCGTACAGCGAGCTGATGGAGACGGCGGCCGGGCTCGGCGTGCACACCAGCGCCGGGACCGCGGTGCCGGACGTGGTTGTGGAGACGCCCGAGCAGGTGGTGGCGCGGGTCCAGGAGATCGCCGCGCTCCGTGCCGAGCTGCCGTTCGGCATCGACGGGATCGTCGTCAAGGCCGACCTCGCCGCGGACCGGCGGGCCGCCGGGTCGGGCTCGCGGGCGCCGCGGTGGGCGATCGCGTACAAGCTCCCGACCGTGGAGAAGATCACCCGGCTGCTGGAGGTGGAGTGGAACGTCGGCCGTACCGGCATCGTCGCGCCGCGCGGCGTCCTGGAGCCGGTGGTCATCGAGGGCTCCACGATCACGTACGCCACACTGCACAATCCGGCCGACATCACCCGTCGCGGTCTGCGGCTGGGCGACCACGTCATGGTGCACCGCGCCGGTGACGTCATCCCGCGCATCGAGGCGCCGGTCGCACATCTGCGGACGGGCGAGGAACAGCCCATCGTCTTCCCCGAGGCGTGTCCGCGCTGCGGCTCGGACATCGACACGAGCGAGGAGCGCTGGCGGTGCGCGCAGGGCCGCAACTGCCACCTGGTCGCCTCCCTCGCCTATGCCGCGGGGCGGGACCAGCTCGACATCGAGGGGCTCGGCACCACCCGGGTCGTCCAGCTCGTCGAGGCGGGGCTCGTCACCGACCTGGCCGACCTGTTCCTGCTCCGGCGCGAGCAGTTGCTCGCCCTGGAGCGGATGGGCGAGACCAGCACCGACAACCTGCTCGCCGCGCTCGCCCGGGCCAAGGAGCAGCCGCTGTCCCGGGTGCTGTGCGCGCTGGGTGTCCGGGGCACCGGCCGGTCCATGTCCCGGCGCATCGCCCGGTACTTCGCCACCATGGACCACATACGGGGCGCCGACGCCGAGGCCATGCAGCGGGTCGACGGCATCGGGGTGGAGAAGGCCCCCTCCGTCGTCGCGGAGATCGCCGAACTCGCCCCGCTCATCGACAGGCTCGCCGCCGCCGGTGTCAACATGACCGAGCCCGGCGCGACCCCGCCCCCGCCCGCCGACACGGACGGCGAGGACGGGGCGACGCCCGCCGCGGCGGCGGACGACGGCCCGCTGGCGGGCATGAAGGTGGTCGTCACCGGCGCGATGACCGGCGACCTGGAGCGGCTCAGCCGCAACGAGATGAACGAACTCGTCGAGCGGGCCGGCGGACGCTCGTCCTCCAGCGTCTCCAAGAACACGTCACTCGTCGTCGCGGGCGAGGGAGCGGGTTCGAAGCGGGCCAAGGCGGAGCAGCTCGGCGTCCGGCTGGCCACCCCCGAGGAGTTCGCCGTGCTCGTCGCCGACCTGCTCGGCTGAGGCCGGACGCGGCTGCGCGAGGGGGTGTTGGCGGGCGGGTGGCGGGGGTGTTGGTGACACCCCCGGGCCGGGGGTCAGTCCCACTGCTCTTCCTTCCCGGCCCTGAGAGGGTCGTCGGTGAACGGACACCGTCCGCCCGCCGCAGTCGGGCGGCCACGAACAGGGGGAAGACACATGCGCCGCAGGCGCCTCGCCGCCGCAGTCCTGCTCGCCGCCGCGCTCACCGGGGCGTTCGCGCCCGCGGCGGCCGCCCACCCGGCCCACCGCCCCGACCCCGTACAGCGTCAACTGGACCTGCTCACCGCACGCGACGGCGTACCGGGCGCACTCGCGTACGACGGCAGGACGACACGCACTTCGGGCGTCGCCGACCTGGAATCGGGCCGGGCAATGACCGACGAGCGGGGCAGGTTCCGGCTCGCCAGCGACACCAAGGCGTTCACCGCGACCGCGGTGCTGCGGCTGGTGGCGGACGGCCGCCTGGGCCTCGGCGACCGTGCGGGCTCCTACCTGCCGCAGCTGGCCGACAGCCCCATCACCGTACGGCAGTTGCTGAAGCAGACCAGCGGGCTGCCGGAGTACTCGGCGCTGGTGGACTGGACCCGGCCGGGGACGCCAGAGGAGTACCTGGCCCTGGCGCTCGACGCGGAGCCCGTCTTCGAGCCCGGCACGGACTGGGGCTACTCGAACACCAATTACCTGGTCCTCGGCATGGTGATCGACGAGGTGTCCGGGGTCGGCTTCCGCACATACGTGGAGCGCACGATCCTGCGCCCGCTGCACCTGGACGACACGTACTGGCCCGCGCCCGGCGAGCTGGACCTGCGCGGCCCGCACGCCCGGAACTACGGCGTGCACCCCGCGCACCCGCAGGACGGGAGGGTGGACGTGACCGAGCTGCCGGGTTACGAGTTCGGCGCGTCCGGCGGCCTGGTGTCCACCCCCGTCGACCTGAACGCCTTCTGGGACGGCCTGTTCGGCGGCCGCCTGCTGCCCGGCTGGGCGGTGCGCCTGATGACGCGGGACACCACCGACATCGGCGGCCGCGACGTCTACCCGGCGGGCAGTCGCTACGGCTACGGCGTCGCCTCCATCCCGCTCAGCTGCGGCGGCGTCTACTGGGGCCACGGCGGCGACCTGCCCGGCGGTTCGGTGGGCGGCGGCCGGGCCACGGGCGGCCGGGGCACGGTGACCGTCTACACCACGACGTGGGCGGCCGAGGGCGACAGCCTGCGCCATCTCCAGGGCGCCGTGGACGCGGCCCTGTGCGCCAAGGGGCACTGAGAAGCCTGCTCCGGCCGGGAGCGGCCATGGACGGCCATGGACGCCCATGGACGGCCGGGAGTGTACGTTCGTACGCCCCGGCGGGTAGGCTCCCGCGCATGACTGTTGACGTACTGCGCCGGCCTGCCCTGGCCGATCGGCGGGCTCGGCTGGCCGTCGCCGTGCTGTTCTTCACCAACGGCGCCCTGTTCGCCAACCTGCTGCCGAGGTATCCGCAGATCAAGGCGGACCTCGGCATCGGGAACGCCGCCTACGGACTGGCCGTGGCGGCGTTCCCGGCGGGAGCCATCACGGCCGGGCTCGCGGCGGGGATCCTGGTGCGCCGGTTCGGCTCGGCGCGGGTCGCGGTCGGCGGCACGCTGCTGACCGGCGTGGGCATCCTCGCCGCCGGACTCGCGGACTCGGTCATGGTGTTCGCGGGGGCGCTGTTCCTGGCGGGGGCGATGGACGCCTTCACCGACGTCGCGCAGAACGCCCACGGCCTGCGGGTGCAGCGCCGTTACGGACGTTCCATCATCAACTCCTTCCACGCCATCTGGTCCATCGGCGCCGTCACCGGCGGGTCCATGGCCGCCGCCGCCATCGCACTCGGCGTCGCACGGGGCCCGCACCTGCTCTTCTCCGCCGCGGTGTTCGCGGTGGCGGCCTGCGTCGCCCTGCGCTACTGCCTGCCGGGCCCTGAGGCCGAGACCGAGACCGAACCGGCCGCGGCGACCGGCGCCGGGGACCGCGCGCCACTGCCTACGCGAGCCCCGGCGGCGGGCCCGCGCACCGGCTGGGTGCTGGCCGCGCTCGTCCTCATCGCCACGGCCGGCACCCTCGTCGAGGACGCGGGCATGTCCTGGGCCACCCTCTACCTCTCCGACTCGCTGCACGCGACGGCGGCGCTGGCCGCGTCCGGCTACGTCGCCCTGGTCGGCGCGCAGTTCGTCGGCCGGATCGTCGGCGACCGGCTCGTGGACCGCTTCGGCCAGCGTGCGGTGGCCCGCTCCGGCGCCCTGATCGCCGCGGTCGGCATGGGCCTGGCGCTGGCCGTGCCGACGGTGCCGGGCACGGTCCTCGGGTTCGCCGCGGCCGGATTCGGGGTGGCGACGCTGGTGCCGGCGGCCATGCACGAGGCCGACGAGCTGCCCGGCCTCAAGCCCGGGTCGGGGCTGACCCTCGTCTCCTGGCTGATGCGGCTCGGCTTCCTGCTCTCGCCGCCGGTCGTCGGACTGGTCGCCGACGCGACGAGCCTGCGGGTGGGCCTGCTGGTGGTGCCGCTCGCGGGGCTCCTCGTGCTGCTGTGCGCCGGAGTGCTCCGCCCCCGGCGCGGCTGAGCCGTACCGCGGGGCGACGCGACACACCGGGAGTGTACGTTCGTACGCTTTCAGGGGTACGATCGGACGCATGCCGACGGACCACTTCGCGGGCGACTCCCGCACCAACCTCGAACGCATGCAGGCGGGCGACCTCTACATCGCCGACGATCCGGAGATCGCCCGCAGGCAGCAGCAGGCGGTGCGGCTGGCCGCCCGCTACCAGGCCGCCTACGCCGAGGACGCGGAGGCGGCGCGACCGCTCCTCGCCGAACTGCTCGGCTCCCTGGGCGCCGAGGCACATGTGCGGCCGCCGCTGTACGTCGACTACGGCAGCAACATCACCGTCGGCGCGCGCACCTTCGTCAACTACAACCTGACGGCGCTGGACGTCGCCGCGATCACCATCGGCGAGGACTGCCAGATCGGGCCGAACGTCCAGCTGCTCACCCCCACCCACCCCCTGGAGCCCGGACCCCGGCGGGACAAGCTGGAGGCGGCCCGCCCGATCGTCATCGGTGACAACGTCTGGCTGGGCGGCGGCGCGATCGTGCTGCCGGGCGTCACCATCGGGGACAACTCCGTCATCGGCGCCGGTGCGGTCGTCACCAAGGACGTGCCGGCGAACGTCGTGGCGGTCGGCAACCCCGCCCGGCCGGTGCGGAACGTGTAAGTCTGCTCCCATGGCAACCGGACACACGGATCCGCAGCGGCGGGAACGCATCCTCGCGGCCACCCTCGACCTGATCGCCGAGGAGGGCATCGCCCGCGTCTCCCACCGCAGGATCGCGCAGCGCGCGGGGGTACCGCTCGGCTCGATGACGTACCACTTCAGCGGCATCGAGGAGCTGCTGCGGGAGGCGTTCGGCCGGTTCACCGACCACATCGTCGCGGTGTTCGACGAGCATCTCGGCGCCGCCGCCGACCGCGACGAGGCCCGGACCGCGGTGGCCGACCTCGTGCACGAGCTGTCCGAGGACAGCCAGCGCGACCTGGTGCTCACCCAGGAGCTGTACACGCTCGCCGCGCGGCAACCGGCCTACCGGGAGCTGACCCACGAATGGATGAGCCGCAGCCGCGTCCACCTGGAGAAGCACTTCGACCCCGACACCGCCCGCCAGCTGGACGCCCTCATCGAGGGCCTGACGCTGCACCGTGCCCTGGCGCGTGAGCCGCACGGCCGCGACCTCACCCTGGAGGCCATCGCCCGGATCACCACCACGGACCGGCCCGCTCCCTAGGGAAACGGCGCCCCTCAGCGGCCCGTGCGGCGCGGGCCTGACCCCCGCGCCGCACGGGCGTCCCCCGTCAGCAGACGCCGTCGCCCGGCTTGGGGTTGCCCAGGCCGAACAGGGGCCGCAGTTTGAGGCCCACCCAGGTGCCGGCCAGCGCGAAGGCGCCCCACAGCCACCCGCTGAGGCTGCCGGAGGCGATGCCCGCCAGGTAGGCGCCGATGTTGCAGCCGCCGGCCAGCCGGGCGCCGACGCCCATCAGCACACCGCCGAGCACCGCCGCCACGGCGGTACGCCAGGGGATGCCCCGGTGCAGCGCCCAGGTGCCGCCGAGCGAGGCGGCCACGGCCGCGCCGATCATGATGCCGATGTCGGTGAGGCTGGTCTTGTCGGCGAGCACCGGACCGGCCAGCATCTCGGCGTTGCCGGGCCGCTGCCACCAGGTCCAGTTCTCCGGGTGGCCGCCGAGCGCGCCGACCAGCTCCGAGCCCCACAGGCTGAAGGCGCTTGTGACACCCCAGGCGCCGCCGGAGACCAGCAGGACGCCCGCGCCGAGCACGGCCAGCGCGAGGGCGCCGACGGCGAGCGGCCAGGACCCGCGGAGGGCACGGACGACTGCCCGGCGGGCCGAGGGCACGGCGCCCAGCGGCGGCGGGTTGCGGCGGGCCTGGATCCGTCGGCTGACCAGCACCACGAGGAGCAGTGCGGCGACGGTCACGGCCCAGGAGCCGAACCAGCCGATGTGCTCGGACAGCACGACGGGCTCCCAGGCCGGGAGGTCCTTCCACAGGTCGAACTGCCAGGCGGCCAGCGTGGCGCCCGCGACGAAGCCGCCCAGGGTCAGCACGATCGACGTCTGCCCCGAGCCGACCGCGAAGAGCGTGCCCGAGGCGCAGGCGCCGCCGAGCTGCATGCCGATCGCGAAGAGCGCGGAACCGGCGAACAGGCCGACGCCGATCGGCCCGGCGGACGGCGCGGGCTGGGAGCCGAACAGCCCGGTCTGCGTACCGATGACGAGCGCGAACAGGGTGGCCGTGGTGCCGAGGAGCAGGGCGTGCGCCCGCAGCCCGGTCCCGTTGCCGACGGCGACCAGCTGCCGCCAGGCGGAGGTGAAGCCGAACCGGGAGTGGAAGAGGGCGACGCCCAGGCCGAGGCCGAGCAGGAGCAGCACGCCGGGCTTGGCGCCGTGCGCGGACCACACGTACGCGGTCAGGGCGGCGGCGAGCAGCCCGGACACGGCGAGCGGCGTCCGCCGCACCGGCGGCGGGGGCGGCGCCTCTGGCCGGGCCGAGGAGGTGGGCGAGGGGGTGAACAGGGCGGCGGGCGCGCGCGGCGGCGCGGCCGGGGCGGACCCGGCCGGGGGTGCGGTGGTCACGGAAGGATCTCCGGGGTGGTGTGCACGGGGACGGCGGACGCGGGCGGACCGGCGGCGCGGGGAGCGCGGCCGGTCCGGAGGGTCAGCGGCGACAGAGGCCGTCGTCGACGCACCACGCCGAGCACGCGAAGAGCGCGAGGCACAGCAGCGGAGCCGATGCATACATGCGTACGAAGATACGGAGGAGCGTGCTCCGGATGCCACGCCGTCTCGCCATGCGGATGGCGGGACGGCGTGGAGCCCGTGTCCTTCTGTGTCCTTCTGTGTCTCTCTGCTTCTTGCCGGGTCCTGCAGGCCGGTTACAGCGTGCGCTCCAGGCGGTCCGCCATCAGCTGCACGAAGCGGGCGGGCTCCTTGGGCCGGCCGCCCTCGGCGAGCACCGCGAGGGCGTGCAGCAGTTCGGCGGTCTCGGTCAGCTCCGCGCGGTCCTGCCGGTCGGTCCAGGCCCGGTTCAGGGACTTCACCAGCTGGTGCTCCGGGTTGAGCTCCAGGATCCGCTTGGCGCCGGGCACCTCCTGGCCCATCGCCCGGTACATGTTCTCCAGGGCGGGCGTCAGCTCACCCGCGTCGGAGACGACGCACGCCGGGGAGACGGTGAGGCGGGCGGAGAGCCGGACCTCCTTGACCTCCTCGCCCAGGTGCTCCGTCATCCAGCCGAGCAGCCCGGCGTACTCCTCGCCCTGCTTCTCCTTCTCGGCGTCGCTCTTGTCCGCCTCGGTGCCGGAGAGGTCGATCTCCCCCTTGGCCACCGAGCGCAGCGTCTTGCCCTCGTACTCCCCCACCGCGTCGACCCAGACCTCGTCGACGGCGTCGGTGAGCAGGAGGACCTCCACGCCCTTGGCCCGGAACGCCTCCATGTGCGGGGAGTTCTCGATGGCCTGCCGGGACTCGCCCGTCATGTAGTAGATGTCGTCCTGACCGTCCTTCATCCGCTCCACGTAGTCCTTGAGCGCGGTGGGCTCGTCGGCGTCGTGGGTGGAGGCGAACGAGCAGGCGGCGAGGATCGCGTCCCGGTTCTCGGAGTCGGTCACCAGGCCTTCCTTGAGCACCGCGCCGAACTCGCGCCAGAACGTGGCGTAGCGGTCCGGCGCGGAGGTCCTGAGGTCCTTGACCGTCGAGAGGACCTTCTTGGTCAGCCGGCGCTGGATCATCCGGATGTGGCGGTCCTGCTGGAGGATCTCGCGGGAGACGTTGAGCGAGAGGTCCTGCGCGTCGACGACGCCCTTGACGAAGCGGAGGTGCGGCGGCAGCAGTTCCTCGCAGTCGTCCATGATGAAGACGCGCTTCACGTAGAGCTGGACGCCGCGCTGGTAGCCCTGGGTGAACAGGTCGTGCGGGGCGTGCGAGGGCACGAAGAGCAGGGCCTGGTACTCGAAGGTGCCCTCGGCCTGGAGCCGGATCGTCTCCAGCGGGTCGCGCCAGTCGTGGGCGATGTGCTTGTACAGCTCGTGGTACTCGTCGTCGGACACCTCGTCGCGCGGGCGCGCCCACAGGGCCTTCATGGAGTTGAGCGTCTCGGCCTCGCGGGCCTCGGCACCGTCGCCGTCGCCACCCTCGCTGCCGTCGCCACCCTCGCTGCCGTCGTCTCCCGGTTCCGGCAGCAGGCGGACCGGCCAGGTGATGAAGTCCGAGTACCGCTTGACGATCTCCTTGATCTTCCACGCGGAGGTGTAGTCGTGCAGCTGGTTCTCGACGTCGGCCGGCTTGAGGTGCAGCGTGACCGCGGTGCCCTGCGGGGCCTCGCCGATCCGCTCCAGGGTGTACGTGCCCTCGCCGCGGGAGGTCCACCGGGTGCCCTCGGTCTCTCCGGCGTGCCGGGTGACCAGGGTGACCTCGTCCGCCACCATGAAGCCCGAGTAGAAGCCGACGCCGAACTGGCCGATGAGGCCGTCGGCCCCGGCCGCGTCCTTGGCCTCCCGCAGCTCCTCCAGGAACTTGGCGGTGCCCGAGTTGGCGATCGTGCCGATCAGCCGGGTGACCTCGTCGTACGACATGCCGATGCCGTTGTCCCGCACGGTCAGGGTGCGCGCGTCCTTGTCGACCTCCAACTCGACGTGCAGGTCGCTCACATCGGCGCCCGGAGCGTCGTCGCGCAGGGCGGCGAGGCGCAGCTTGTCCAGCGCGTCGGAGGCGTTGGAGACGAGCTCGCGCAGGAAGACATCCTTGTTCGAGTAGACGGAGTGAATCATCAGCTGGAGCAGCTGACGTGCCTCTACCTGGAACTCAAACGTTTCGGTCGTCATAGCTGGTGAGTACCTCACAGGTCCGTCGTGCGACTGGCGGAAGCCACTCTAGAACAGCATCCGCCCGCCCAGGGGCGCCGTTCGGTCGGACGTCGGGCAGGTCGGCGACGCTTCTAGCCGTGCAGCGACCGGTACGCCGCGACCGCTCCCGGGTGCAACGGCACGCCGCCGGTGCCGATGAGGCTGCGGACGTCGAGGAACTGGGCGCCGACGGCGTGGTCGGGCACGAAGGCGGGGGCGCGTCGCACCAGCAGGCGGGTGAGGGTGCCGGCGAGGGCGGGGTCCAGGTCGGGGCGGCACACCAGCAGGTTGGAGACGCCGACGGTCGCGACACCGGCCGAGGCGCGGTACGCGCTCTGCGGCAGGGACACCTCCTCCAGTCCCGAGGCGGCCATGCCGTCCCGGCCGCCGGCGAGGCCGGGCAGGAGACCGGCCAGCGGCAGGAAGCGCAGGCCGGGTTCGCGGTCCAGGTCGGAGAGGGTGGGCAGCGGCACACCGCCCGCGACCAGCAGTCCGACCACGGAGCCCGCCCGCAGGGCCGCCGCCGCGTCGGCCAGACGCAGGTGCCGTACCGGGACGTCGGTGCCGGGTTCCAGGCCCGCGGCGCTCAGCAGCCGGGCGCCGAGGTGGGCCGCGCCGGAACCGACGGCGCCCAGCGAGACGGGGTGCCCGGCCAGGTCGGCCACGCTGCGCACGGGGGCGTCGGCGCGTACGGCGAACTGGAGGTACGTCTCGTAGACCCGTCCGATCGCCCTCAGGGGCACCGGCCGCGGGAAGAGCCCGGTCCCCTGGGCGGCACGGGCCGTGTCGGTGAGGACGAGGCCGAGATCGGCCTCGCCGTCGCGGAGCAGTTCGATGTTGGTGATGCTCCCGGCGGTGGTGCGGACACGGCAGCGCAGCCCGGGGTGAGCCGCCTCCACCTGGCCGGCGAGGAGCCGGCCGAAGGCGGCGTAGAAGGCGGTCGGCTCGCCGGTGGCCAGCCGCAGCACCCCGTCCGGTCCGGAGCGCCCCTGCGCGAGGTCACCGGCGAGCACACCGCCGAGGGCGCCCGCGGCGGCGGTGCCGAACGCGGCCCGCAGGACGCCGCGCCGGTTCACCGGGCCTCCTCCTTCGTCGGCGCGGTGCCCGCCGCGACACCGGACCGCGCGCTCCGGGAACGCGCCGCCGCCGGACTCCCGCCGTACCCGGGCTCGGCACCGAGGACACCCGCGAGGGCCGACCGCGGCGCGGTACGCCGCGTCACCGGGCCTCTCCTTCGGCGGGCACACCCGGGACGACGGCGCGGGTCCGCAGGCCGCGCGGGTGCGCCTGGGTCAGTTCGAGGCGGCCGCCGCGGCCCGCCAGGAGTTGCTCGGCGATGGCGAGGCCCAGGCCCGTGCCGGACGTCCCGGCCTGGCGGCCCGAGCGCCAGAACCGGGTGGTGGCCCGGTCGATCTCCTCCGCCCGCAGTCCGGGGCCGTCGTCGGTGACGGTGACGACCGCGCAGGGGCCCTCGGCGGCGCAGCGCAGCCGGACGTGGGCGCCGCCGCCCGCGTACTTGATCGCGTTGTCCAGCAGGACGTCCGTCACCTGGGCCAGTTCGCGGTCGGTGCAGGCGGCCGGGACCGGCCCGGCCGCCTCGGCGGTGAGGCGGACCGCGGCGCGGCGCGCGACCGGTTCCCACAGCCGGTGCCGGCCCAGCGTGACCTCGGCGGCGTCGCAGTGGGCGCCCGGGTCGTCGGTGACCGTGAGCTCCCCGGCCCGGTGCTCGGCGGCGGCGAGGGCCAGGATGTCGTCGAGCAGCGTCTCCAGCCGGTCGAGTTCGGTGTTGACCCCGGCGTAGGTGCGCTCGCCGGTGGGCGGCAGGTGGGTCTGGAGGGCGTCCACCCGCAGCCGGAGGGCCGCCATGGGATTGCGCATCTGGTGGGAGGTGTCGGCGACCAGCCTGCGCTGCTGTTCCAGTGCGGCGGTGACGGTGCGGGCCATGCGGTTGAAGCCGGTGGCGAGCTGGCGCAGCTCGGGCGGTCCGCCGACGGAGGCGGCGCCGCGCTGCCCCGGCGGGCCGCCGGGCGCGGTGTGCTCGGGCGGGAGCCCCGCCGCCAGCTCCCCGACCGCGCGGTCGAGCCGGCGCAGCGGACTGACCACCCACCGGGTCGCCGCCCGGGCCAGTACCGTGCAGGCGAGCGCGACCAGCGCGGTGCCTGCCAGGACGGCGGTCCAGCGCCGGGCGATGTCCCCGGCGGCGGTGTCCACGTCGGCGCGCAGCACCACGGCGCCGGAGATCTGGGTGCCGGTGCCCGCCGGCGTCGCGAACATGCGGTGCCCGCGGGACCAGGGACGCAGGGCGGCGCGCGGGTGCGCGCTCTGGTTGCGCAGGGCCGCGTCGACCAGCCGGGCTACGGCGGGGTCGGCGGCCCGCATGCCGCCGGTCTGCACGACGGGGTGGCCGCGGGTGTCGGTGACGACGAGGGGTTCGCCGTAGAGCTGGGTGTAGCGCCGGGCCTCGGCGGCGATCGCCGAGGTGTCGCCGTTGCCCGCCGCCCGGTCCATGAGGGACGCGAAGCGGTCCAGGTCGGAGCTGCGGGCGAGGACGAGCTGCTGGGTGCGGTCGGAGGCGGTGAACAGCAGCAGCGGGACGGCGAAGGCGGCCACCGCCAGCACGCCGAAGAGCAGCAGCACGGTCTGTACCCGGGTGCGCACGCGCGGTCCTCAGTCGCCGAGTCGGAAGCCGAAGCCCCGGATCGTGGTGAGCAGCTCCGGGCGGCCCAGCTTGGCGCGGAGCTGGGTGAGGTGTACGTCCAGGGAGCGGGACACGGCGTGGTAGGCGTCGCCCCACACCTCGTCGAGGACCTGCTCACGGCTGACCGCCGTTCCGGCCCGGCGGGCCAGCGCGGCGAGGACGTCGAACTCCTTGGTGGTCAGCTCCACCTCCGCCCCGTCGACGCGGACCTGCCGGGCGTCCAGCGCGATCTCCACGTCACCGACGCGCACGGTCCGGGCGGTGCGCGGCGCCCGGGCTGCGGCCGTGCGCCGGGTGACGGCCTCGATGCGGGCCAGCAGCTCGGTCAGCCGCACCGGCTTGACGAGGTAGTCGTCGGCGCCGAGCCGCAGTCCCCGCACCACGGAGCGCTCGTCGCCGCGCGCGGTGAGCACCAGCACGGACAGGTCGCTGACCGCCCGCAGCCTGCGCAGCACCTCCAGGCCGTCCACGTCGGGCAGGCCGAGGTCGAGGAGGAGCAGGTCCGAGCTGCGGTGGTAGGTCAGCACGTCCCTGCCGCGGGTGACCCGCCGGGTGATGTGGCCGTGGTCGTACAGGACCTCCACGAGCGCTCCGGCGACGCCGTCGTCGTCCTCGGCCAGCAGTATCTGCATCCTGCCGCCTCCCTTCCAGGTCGCGGTGTCCACGTCGGAATGCCTGCGTCCGGATGTCCGCGTCCGAATGTAGACCACGGTCGGCCGCGCGTTTCGCCTGGTCCGCGGGGTGGACGGTCGGGGCGGCGCGCTTGTTAAGGGGAGGTTAGTTCTGTGTCCGGTCGACTCCCGGCCTCCGGGCGGCCCGGGAGAGGCTGCCGCGGTCGACGACGACCCGACCCGGAGGACGCAGCCCATGATCATCGACTGTCACGGTCACTACACCACCGCCCCGCCGGCCCTGGCCGCCTGGCGGGAGCGGCAGATCGCCGCCCTGGCCGGCTCCGCGGCGGCGCCCGCGCCCGCCGACCTGCGGATCAGTGACGACGAACTGCGCGAGAGCGTCGAGCCGAACCAGTTGCGGATGATGGACGAGCGCGGCATCGACGTGACCGTCTTCTCGCCCCGGGCGTCGTTCATGGCGCACCACGTGGGTGACTTCCGCACCTCGGCCGCGTGGGCGGCGCTCTGCAACGAGCTGTGCCACCGCGTCGCCGGTCTCCACCCCGAGCGTTTCGTCCCGGCCGCGATGCTGCCGCAGTCGCCGGGCGTCGACCCGGCCACCTGCCTCCCGGAGCTGACGCGCTGCGTCGAGGAGTACGGCGCGGTCGCGGTGAACCTCAACCCCGACCCCTCGGGCGGCCACTGGACCGCTCCCCCGCTCACCGACCGCTCCTGGTACCCGCTCTACGAGAAGCTGGTCGAGTACGACGTCCCGGCGATGGTCCACGTCAGCACGAGCGTGAACCCGGCCTTCCACACCACCGGCGCGCACTACCTCAACGCCGACACCACGGCCTTCATGCAGCTGGTGCAGGGAGACCTGTTCGCGGACTTCCCCACCCTGCGGCTGGTGCTCCCGCACGGCGGCGGGGCGGTGCCGTACCACTGGGGCCGGTTCCGCGGTCTGGCCATGGCGCTGGGCAAACCGCCGCTGGAGGAGCACGTCCTCGGCAACGTCTTCTTCGACACCTGCGTATACCACCAGCCCGGCATCGACCTGCTGCTCGACGTGGTCCCGGCCCGCAACGTGCTGTTCGCCTCCGAGATGATCGGCGCCGTGCGGGACGTCGACCCGTGCACGGGCCACCACTTCGACGACACCCGGCGCTACGTCGAGTCCTCCGCCCTGCCCGCGGAGCAGGTCGCCGCCGTACAGGAGCACAACGCACGCTCGGTGTACCCGCGCCTGGACGCGCTGCTGAAGCGACAGGGGCGCTGACATGACCGCCCTCGCTCCCAAGTCCCCCGGCTGGCTGGACTGGCACCCGGCCCCGTCCAAGCCCGCCTTCCGGCTGCCGCCCGGCACGGTCGACGCCCACTGTCACGTATTCGGTCCGCAGGCCGACTTCCCGTTCGCCCCGGAGCGCAAGTACACGCCCTGCGACGCGGGCAGGGACCGGCTCTTCGCCCTCCGCGACCATCTCGGCATCGGCCGTCAGGTGATCGTGCAGGCCACCTGTCACGGTGCCGACAACAGCGCCATGCTCGACGCGGTACGGGCGAGCGGCGGGCGGGCGCGCGGTGTCGCGACCGTCCGGCCGGACGTCACCGACGCCGAGCTGCGGGCGCTGGACGCGGCGGGCGTGCGCGGGGTGCGGTTCAACTTCGTGCGCCGGCTGGTCGACGCGTCGCCCAAGGACGCCCTGCGTACGATCGCGCGGCGGATCGCCCCGCTCGGCTGGCACGTCGTCCTCTACTTCGAGAGCGCCGACCTGCCCGAACTGGCGGACTTCTTCACCTCCTTGCCCACGCCGTTGGTCGTGGACCACATGGGGCGCCCGGACGTGACGAAGCCGGTGGACGGTCCCGAGTTCTCGCGTTTCCTGCGCTTCACCGACCGGGGCGAGGTGTGGGTCAAGGTGTCCTGTCCCGAGCGGCTGAGCGTGAGCGGACCCGCCGCGCTGGACGGGGAGCGCGAGCCCTACGCCGACGTCCTTCCCTTCTCCCGCCGCGTCGTCGAGGAGTTCGGCGACCGCGTGCTGTGGGGCACCGACTGGCCGCATCCCAACCTCACCGGCCACATGCCCGACGACGGCCTCCTCGTCGACCACGTACGGCGGATCGCCGTGACCGAGGAGCAGCGACGCCGGCTGCTGGTGGACAACCCGACCCGCCTGTACTGGCCCGGCGACCGGTGAGCCGCGCCCTCTCCCGGCCGCCGCTGCGGCCGTCGCCGTCCCCGATCCCCGCGACAAGGACCCCGTCATGCAGCATGCCAACGCGCTGAACCGGCTGGACCGGCTGCCGGTCTCCCGGTTCCACAAAGTCACCCTGCTCGCCGTGTCGTTCGCCTACTTCTTCGAGTTCGCGGACATCAACACCTTCGCTACCACCGCCCCCAAGCTGGTCGACCTGTGGGGCATCTCGGTCGACCAGATCGCCTACGTCACCTCGCTGTCGTTCGTCGGCATGTTCCTCGGCTAGGTGGTCGCCGGTCCCGAGGCCGACCGCCAGGGCCGCAAGCGGACGCTGCAGCTGACGACGC
>NZ_JBHWKU010000060.1:0-17267 GCF_042730645.1 Streptomyces sp. NPDC059906 | reverse complement strand
GGTCGGTTCCCATGGCCGACCGGGCGTCCCGAACGAACTGCCACGCGCGCCCGACACTGAAGCCCGCAAGGGCAATATTGATGGCGATCAGAATTTGCATTCGTACCCCTCCTCCATGTACTTGCCGGGCGATTGCCCCGCTGAGATCAAAGTACGGAAGGCACTCCATGGCAAATAGGCTTTGCCGCTTGACTTGGCGCTCATCTCGGTACCCGATCCGAGCGCCAAGCCAAGCGGCAAGTCCTGGACCAGCCGCGGCGATTGTTCACCCGCCGACACGGAGAAGCCCGAGAAGAGACCTCGCTCTCCAGTCGGTCGGTTACGCTCCAACTTGTCGGGCAGGCCGACCGATACGCCCGAGCACACCCGAGAGGGTGGCTGTGTGGCGTACCTTCGCAGACTTGGCCGTTGGAGGTGAAGGTGTCGTTCGACGCCCGGAACGTCGAGGTTCTGGTGGGCGAGCTGGGCAGCGTGGTGAACAGACTGGTCTCCGGCGCGTTCGGCGACGTCGCCAGGGAGGGCCAGAAGTCACAGAAACCGCTGCACATCCCCGTGTTGTGCGAGATCGCGGAACGGAGCTTTCGCGATGAGTGGCGACGAGGAGACCGGGTTCACGCGCTTGAGTCGACGCTCAGGCGGGCGATAGGCCGCCTCGATGGGAAGTTCGCCAGCAATTCGACGTGGAGACCGACCAGGCGGATCACCAATGAAGAGGTGGCTCTCCGCTACTTCAATTTCGATGGCTCGACGGATCTCGGACGAGTCGATTCCATCGACTTCAATGATGCGGCGTTCGATGGCCTCGGAGGCGATCGTTACGTCAAAGTTTTTCACGCACTGAAGACTGCGATAGCATTCGACATAAGCGACGCAAGACTTCGCGTATACTTGAAAGACCTTCGTATTCGACTCGCAACAATTCTTCTCGACCCGGGCTTTCCGTTCACCGCGGCGGCTGCGGCGGCTGCGCCGGTGGCGCCGGCAGACGAAGCGTCGGTCACTCGCTCGGTGTCGGATGACGGTTACGGCGCGGATGTCCGCGAGTTGCTCGCGATCTCTGCCGTCTATGTGCGCGACATCCGCATCGACTCCATGCTCCACGTGGTGCGCACCCTCGAACCCGATCTGCTGGAACACCTCAGGAACATGAGCCACCCGTGGCCACGAGTGGTCGTCGGGGAGGCCGGGTCGGGCAAGAGCACATTGCTGTGGTCGCTCCACCAGAGCCTGGCCGCCGAGCCGGACACGGAGCCACTGCTGCTGCCCGCCACGTGGCTACTGCAGGAACGGAGTGACGAACCTGCGGAAAGACTCGCCGGCTTGCTGCAGAAGATAGCCCGGGCAGGCAGCAGGCCGGTCCTGCTTCTCGACACCGCCGACCTGATGCTCCACGACGAAGAGGCACGCCAGTGGCTGTTGCGTCTTCTCGACTCCGTCCACGCGGCCGGGTTCTGCGGTCTGTATTCCACCAGGCCCCAGGAGGCCGCACTCCTGTCGGACGACAATCTGCGTCGTTACGACCTCCAGCCGTACGACGACACCGAGCTGCATCACGCCGTCGCCGCCTTGGTGACCCGGTATTGTCCAGACGTTCCTCACGCCGAAGTCACCACGCGGGTACGGCAGGCAACGGCGCGTGGCCTGCCGGTCGCCGAGGTCTGCCGGAGCCCGCTGTTGCTGCGTATGCTGTTCGACCTCTCCGCGCCCGCCGAGCCCGAACTCGGTGATGTCGACGTCACCCGGCTCTTCGACGCCTACTGGCAGCGGCGGGTGATGCGTGACGCCCGTACCGATACCGAGACCGGCCTGCGTGCCCGTGCCGCCGACAATCTGAGCGCCCTGGCCGGCCACACAGCCATCGGATTGCTCGCCTCCGGCTTGCCGGGGCTGCCCGCCGCCACGCTGCGCGAGACGACCGCCGTGGCGGCTGGATCATCCGGCGACTCCGCATCGATCGAGGAAGGGCTCGCGATCCTCACCGAACGGGGCGTGCTCGTACCTGGCGGAGGACAGGTCGGATTTCTCCACCAGACCATGTTCGAGTTCGCTGCCGCCAAGGGACTGCTCGCCCGGTCGGACCCAGGGACGATCGACACGCTGACGGCCCGCGCAACCGGCCACGGCGGTGACCTGTTCGTCGGCGCCGTTCTTGAGCAGGTTCTGATTCTGGCGGGTACGAACCCGCTTCTCCAGGGCGCGGCCCACGATGCCGTCACCGCTCTGGTCACCTCGGACAGCGAGGCGGTACAGGCGATCGGGCTTGTGGCCTGGGGGCATTATCCGGCGCTTCTCGATGGCGCCGCCGACGCCCTGCGCACAGCCGGGGCATCGGCGCTGGAGCGCACGACGAGAATTCTGCCCACCATCGCCGCCAAGCCGACAGGACAGACGATCAGCCAGCTCTTGCGTATCTGGCAGTCGACGACAGAGCCGGATGTCCGTACCGCGGTGCTCGACGCGTTCGGCCGCCTCGCCCTGCACACACCGCAAGACGTGGCGGAGGCCGTGGACTACCTGGATCCGCTGCAGACCTTCTCGGGAACCACAGTCACCCCCGCGATGCGGCGCAGTCTTCTCGAAGTCCTCCATGCGATCTCCTCTCAGGCGCGCCTTCTCGTACGGTCCACGCTCGTCGCGATGCTCATGAGTGGTGACGACCGGGAATGTGTCGAGCTGGAGTACCTGGCACGTCAGTGGTCCTCCATCGGCGACGACCACCTGCTGGCCGAGATCCTCCGGACCGTTGACGCCGAAGGGCCGCCGAACCACACCGTCGCCGCCGGGTTCGGCAAGGTCATCGCCGCCGAATGGCGCCGGGCGGGCACCTGGCACGATGCCGGGCCCTGGACGGATTTCCTCGCAAAGGCCATGAATCCCGGCCGCACCGCGCTCACACTGCGGGACGAGGCGACGCTGCACGCCATCGGCGCCTTTGTCGTCACCACGAACGACGACCGCTGTGTTCGCGTCGCCATCGAGGCTCTCCTCGATGCATCGGACCCTCGGGTGCGCGACTTCGTCTGCCACAGCGTGCTCCGAGACATCCTCACCTCGGTGTCACACGCCGCCGCTGTCCTGGAGACGGTCGCCAGGTCCTCCCTCGCGACCATCGGGTACGCCGCGCAGAAAGGCAGGATCGACGGGCGCCAACAGCTTCTGCTCGACCTGCTCGCCCAATCCCATCTCCCCGATACGTCCGTAGCCCGATTCCTTCCGCCACATCTCGAAGTCCAGGACTGGACGGCCGACCACCGCCTCGTGCGGATCGCGTCGGCCGCGGCCGACCACGGACACCCCACGGCTCAGCAACTGCTGGACGCGGTGAGCCGCAACCCGCAGCTGCTTTCGACGGCTCAGCTCGACGCGCTCTTCTCCACACGAGCAGCGCACATGCCCCAAAGCGATGCGGTCTTTGACGCCATCGTGTCGATCGGCACCCGGACCGGGCGGACGGCGGACCTCGAGAAGATCGTCAACTCCTTCGATCGACTCGATGGACGTCTGGACACGTACGGTCCCTCGCTCTTGGCACACGCCCGTGAGTTGATGGCAGGCTCCGATGCCTCGAAGCGCCGAGGCAGCCAGTTCCTCGCCGGACTGATGGCCAAAATCGACACGGAGATGGCGTGGCCCGACCTACGGGCCGTCCTCGACGATGTTGACGACCCGAAAATCCTCGTTCAGCTCATTCGGGCGCTCTGGAAGCAGACTCCCGCCGGGGATGTCTCCGCCCAACTCGACTACCTCGGCCAGTTCATCGAGGTCCAGCCCGGTGCCGACAGGCCGGTGGCACGCCCACGCGGACGCCTGGCCAACATCTCGGTCGCCGACGCATCGGCCTGGGCGATGCTCTACATCCTCGGTGCCCGCACCGAGGCCGCCACCGACCAGTGGCCTGTGGTGCGGACGCTCGGACTCTACGAGGTCGAGGCGGAGGAGATCTTCGTCGAGGGCAGAAGATTCCTGATCGTCTGCGACTACCTCGCGCGGCTCGGCCCGGTGGACCCTCACCGGGCCGGGACCAATCTCCTCGACTACCTCACGGCGCTCTCGACCGGTGAGTTCCATGGCAACCATTCTTCGTGGTGGCGACGCGAACTCCGTGTCGCCGTCCAGCACGCCTGCGCACTCGGTGATCACAGGTCCATCGAATCGCTTGTCGCTGTCTGCGGCACCCTGGACAACAGCATCGCCGAGGTCATCACCACGGCCATTGCCGAGCGCCACTACGCCGACGCTCGCGAGTACCTGCAATCGCTCAGCCGCGCCGACATCACGGCCGCTCTGCGGAGCTTCCTTCTGGAGCTGATCCGGAGCCACGACCGAAGCTTCGGCACCCGGGCCTTTCCCGAGGTCTTGGCAGCCGTCACGAAGTAGGCGCCTTCGGGTGTGGCAGTCTGACTGGACACGCACATGACTCCTGACCCGCCTGCTCACCGGCACGCCGGCCGCCGTGGCCTCCGGCACCACCGCGCCGGCCACCGGGCAGGCCGCCGCAACCGTGCATGTCTCACCGTCCGGTACCGCGGTCGCCGTCGGCGCCCTTGGACCCACCACAGGCACGGGCAACGCCTTCTGCTACGCCGTCTCCCACCACGGCTGCTGCAGTTGTCTTCCTGCTCCTGGCCCCGGGCTCGCGAACCGAACCGGCCCTCAGCTTGTTCTGCATGCTCGCTGCTGACCTACTGTGACGCTTCGCCGTGCCCGGACCGCATGACCGCGCGGGTTGCCGCTCCCGAGTGGGTCCGCTCGTGCTGGTCATGCCAAACAGTGATCGTGAAGAGCAGAGCAACGGCGGCCAAGATCAGTTGGACCGCACCTGCGAACGGATGTGCCGAGTACAGGAAGAGTACGGCGATCACCAGCACGCCAAGCGTGAACCCGCCGAACCAGAAGACCGGAGCCCAGTCCATCGCCGGTGTCGCGGTCGGCCCGTCCGCGCCGCCCATCCCACGAACGACTGACGTCAGCCCCAGCAGGTAGGCGACCGGGATTTCGATGAGCAGCACGATCAGGCTCACGCAGCCGCCCGTGAATCCGTCGCCGCGCAACTTCGAGGGCTTCCCGGGGCCGTCATCGTTCTTCCACAGGCGCGGGACACCCGCACTGGGTTCGAAGGGCATGGTCACATGCTGGAGTGCGACGTCGCGCACCGCTTCACGCTTCACCGGGCCGAGACCGAGTCGTGGCCAAGCCGAGTACCGCGGAGGGATGTCGCCGAAGGCCACCCCGCATCACCAAAGCCTGTGGCGGCACCGGCTACCCCACCAAGGCCGCGACGACGAACCCCCCGCTACGAAGCCATGCTCCACAGACAGCGCCCCGAGCCGCAGCACCCGGTCGGAGGCCACCTCGTTGGGGCACGTTGCCCGGGGCGCGGGCGCCTCGGCTGGACCCGGCTCGCGCCGACATGCCGTACGAACGCTACGGACGCCCGCTGCCCCGCGCAGCGATTACCGGCGGGTGCGGGTCACCGGGCCCGATGCCTCGACCGTGTCCACCACGAGCCAGTACTCCGAGAGGTAGTGGACCTCGTCCCCCGCGTAGCCCAGTACGTACTGGACATTGCCCACCTGGTCCGGCAGGACATCCTCCAGGACGAACGTTCCGTCCTCGGCGACGGGGACCGGCGGCAGGTCGGAAACTTCGAGGCCGTTCAGCCGCTGCACCGTGATCCGTGGCGCCTGGGTGGGGGCCAGTCCGTCCAGGTCCAGTCGGCCACTCACCCTGAACGGCTCCCCGGCGACGGCCGGACCGTGCGCCACGTCCACGAGGCGCGACGGGGCCAGGGCCTGCCGGGTCTGGATCGTGTGCAGCCAGAACTTCGAGCCGTCCTCGTTCGAGGTCACGACGAAGAGTTGCTCCCCGTCCCCGGAGAACTCCATCCCCCGCGGGACGACCCGGAGCCCCGCGGCCTCGTCCTCAAAGCTGATGCGCAGCGGCTGCCGCTCGATGGACGGGTCGGCGAAGGCCAGGGTCAGGTCGGCCGCATCGCCCGACGCCGCGCCGCCCTGCGCGAACCACTTGCCGTCCGGGCTGAACGCGACGGCCGTTGCCGCGACTCCCTCCAGCAGCGGCGCGTAGCGGTTGTCGAGGAAGCGCGCGTCCCGGCCGTCGAGCAGCACGGTTCCCCGGGTTCCGTCGGCCACCGCGAGGACGGAACCATCTGCGGAGAAGTCGGCGTCCCGGAAGTCCATTCCTTCTTCCGTGCCGTCCTCGGCGAACCGGCGCTCGCCCAGGAATTCCAGAAGGTTCCCGTCCGCCCCGTCCGCCCCGTCCGTCACCCGGTAGATCCCCAGGTCCGGGTCGTCTGTCGGGGACAAGCGCTCCGGAGCGATCGCCAGCAGACCTCCGGGGCCTGCCTCGAGATGCGTCGGAGCGCCCGAGAACATGACGGTTCCGGCGGTGCCGCCCTCGCCCGTCGCGACGACGCCGACCGTGCCCAGCCCGTCGGTGCAGCCTCCGGGACCCGCGGCTGGCCGGCTGGTGAAGAACAGCCGCCCGCCGGTGTGCACGAGCTCCCGCCCGCACGCGTCGGGCGGCGCCGCAATCGGGTCCAGGGGCGACAACGACCCATTGGTGTGGGAGTAGCCGGCGATGTGGTCCGACTGTCCCGCGTAGACCTTCGAGCCGTCCGGCTCCATCGCGACGCCTGACAGCGGGGCAGCCAGGTGGGCACTGGCGAAGGCGGGCCCGGCACCCCCGTAGAGCACACCGAACAGTTCTCCGTCCCGCGACCCGTCCGGATAGACCCGATCGCCGGCGATCCACACGCGTCGGCTCGCCTCATCCACCGTCATCTGGGTGAACGACGCAGTCGGCAGCTCCATGCCCGGCCCCGACGGCACCACGGTCGCGTCGGCGGTGCCGGCGGCGGTGACTCCCCGGGCCGCCGCGCCGGCAGCGGGGGCCGCCGCCAGCGCCTCTGCCCCCACCCCTGATGCCGGCGCGCCACCACGGACCGGCGGCGCTCGTGAAGCGCAAACGCCGTCAATGATCGGAGATGATCGGCCTGTTGCCACGGTCACCTTGCGGAGGTGGCGGGCACGAGGTGGACCTCGCCTGCGCCGGGGCGAACGGGCGGCCTCGGTGGCGTAGTCCTGACCGCGGTGCGAGGCCAGGATGCCGTGTCCGACTTCGAGAAGGCCGTCGCTGGGGGCCAGAACAGGTCGATCGAGCGCACCACCGCGCCGCTCTCGCGCTCGATGACCAGAAGGTGGCCGCACGCACCGAGCCAGTTGGGGTGCCGGTCGAGAGTCGACGTGTGCCTCGATCCAGCGCTGGGGTCTCACCCGTAGAGTTCCTCGAACGCGAGGAAGCGTCGCGCCGTCGGATCCCCGAACGGGGGTGTCACCCTCGGCACACAACGCGTGCCCGAAGCCCGTTCGATAGGAGTCGGTCACACATTCGTGCTCCCAACTCCAGCCCCGAGCAAGCAGAACGGCGTCGACCGCGTCGAAGTCCCCCGTGACCGCCGGTTGGCGTGGCAGGGCCAGGAACTCCGCCACCGCGTCCGGCGTCAGGGAGCAGTGGGCCAGGGCGTGCACAGAAGTGGACATGGGGCCAGGTTAAGAGGCACCTGCAGGGGCTCGTCGACGAGCACGGTCTCGGCGACCGCCCGATCTGGGGCCTGTTGTGAAAGTCCCGCCTTCCTCTCGGTGGAGCGGCGGGATCTTCGCATCAGGCGCTAGGTATACCGAGCAGCCCGGTGGGGCCTGTCAGATCGTGGTCGGCAGCGCGCTTTCCAGGAGGGTCTCTGCCGCTGTCCGTGCGTGCCGGCCGTAGTTCGACTCGCCCAGCACCATGGCGCGGCTGGCGGCGCCGTCCGCGAGGGTCACGAGTTGCTCGGCGAGGACTGCGGGCTCGCGGCAGCCCAGTTCCGCTACCAGGTCGGTCACCAGCCGCACCATCAGCAGTTTCTGTTCGCGGGCGTAGGAGTGGACCGCGTTCTGGGGGTCGGGGAACTCCGCGGCGGCGTCGATGAACGGGCATCCGCGCACGGGATCAGTGCCGGTCGGGGGTGGGTCGAACAGTGCGAGGACGCGCTCCTTGGCGGGGATGTCCTCGCGTGCCAGCACGCCCTCCAGGGTGCGTCCCGTCGCGGAGAGGTCCTTGAGATGGGCGAGGACCAGCTCGTTCTTGGTCCTGAAGTGCGCGTAGAGGGTGCGCTTGGACACCGGCGCCCGCTCCGCGATCTGCTCCATGCCGGTCGCGTTGATCCCCTGGGTCGCGAACAGTCCGGCCGCGGCGGCCAGGATGCGCTCCCGCCCTCCGCGCCCCGGCCGTCGAGACGCCGTCGTCATCGTGGTCATCCCGTAAGTATACGTTCCAGTTTACTTCAGAGGGGACGGCTGGCTATAGTGCCACATCAGGTAAACGGGTACGTTTACTTTGCGATCCTGAGGAGAGTTCCATGAGTGGACCGGACTTCACCCGGACATGCACGAGCGAGGCACCCACCGGCGGGATACAGCCGGGTGGGACACGGCCGGGCGGGACGCGAACGTCGGAGTACGCCGAGCAACTGATCCGCGGGCGCCGCGCGACCCGCGCATTCCGTCCCGACCCGGTACCCGAGGACACTCTGCGCGAGATGTTCTCCTTGGCCGGCGCCGCGCCGTCCAATTCCAACGCGCAGCCGTGGCGGGTCGAGGTGGTCGGTGGCGCACGGCGAGACCGTCTGGCCGACGCCCTGCGAACGGCCCACGCCGAGCGACGCGACACGGCCGACTACCCGTACTCCGAGGGCATGTACGCCCCCGTCCACCAGGAACGGCGGGCCGCCTTCGGCGCCGGTCTGTACGGAGCGCTGGGCATCGGTCCCGAGGACCACCCGGCTCGCGCGGCCTACGACGCGGAAAGTCTGGGCTTCTACGGGGCGCCCCATGCCGCGTTCCTGTTCGTCACCGGCGACGGCGGGCCGCGACTGGCCGCCGACGCCGGGGCCTACCTGCAGACGCTGCTGCTGGCCATGACCGGCTACGGCGTGGCCAGTTGCCCGCAGGGCCTGCTCAGCTTCTATGCCGACACCGTCCGCGATCAACTCGCAGTGGACGAGGGGAAGCTGCTCGTGGGTATCTCCTTCGGCTACGCCGACGAGAATGCGCCGGTAAACCGGGTCGCGACCGGCCGGGCGGACCTGGAGGCAACCACCACATTCCATATCTAGAGTCGGTCCCGAAAGCGCTGGTCACAGCCACTCGTTGAGGGCTGCGACCAGCACGGTCGCCTCGTATCGGACGGCGAGTTTGTCGTATCTCGTGGCCACACCACGGATCTGTTTCAGCCAGTTGATCCCGCACTCCACAATGTGGCGTTCCTTGTGGTCATCCTTGTCGAGGGCCGGTGGCCGGCCGTGTCTGCGCGGGTAGGAGCGGTTCGCGCGGGATCCGTAGGCTTCGTCGGCACGGACCCTGTCCGGAGTGGTGCGCGGGCGTCCGGGGCCGGTGCGAGGCACGCGGATGCGTTCGAGAACGCGCTGGAACTGCGGACTGTCGTGACGGTGGCCCGCAGTGGTCAGCAGGGACAGCGGCTTCTGCCCCTGCTCGGTCACGAAGTGGATGTTCGTCGTCAGGCCTCGGCGCATGGAAGTGGATCCTGGAACAACTGCAGGTCCAAGCCGATATACAGGGCCTGATCACTTGGGACGTGAGTGTGGACTCGACCGCCCCCACCAGCACGCCGCCGGCCCGCGCAAAAAGAGGATCTGCAGTGCGAGCCGCCCGGTGGGGTCGACACCGAGCCGGACGATCACGGGCTCGGACCGCGCCCACGTCCGTGGCCGCCCCAACTTCTTCCCCGCTGGCAGCAGCGGCTCCAGTTAAGCCCACTGCCGGCCCGTCAGGTCCCTTCGCGCCACCCCATGATCATCACAGCTCGAGATCCACTTCCGCAACAGACCCTGATGCCCCGACAGCAAGCGGCCGAAGATCGTCGGCGAAGGCCGGGAGGGCTTCCTCGGGCCTTGGCAGAGCAGGACAGGTCGACGCCCTATGGACAGACAAGCACACGAAATCTCTGGGGAGACGAATCTCGACGATCCACCACCTGTTCCTCACCCAGGCGCTCACCCATTTCCGCCGGCGCTCGGCGCACAGACAGGGCGCTCGGCGGCATCTCCGTGACACCTTGCGCTCCTAAGCGCCGTTGGCTGGCCGACGTGCGCGGACAGCATCCCTTCAGCACCGCGCGAGAAGGGGCTTGTGATGGCCAGTGAGTTTCAGCGGACCAAGCTGCAAGACATGTTCAATGCCTTCGATGTGAACGGCGACGGCTGCCTGGAGGAGGAGGACTTCGCTGCCCTGGCGTCCCGGTGGGGCCGACTGCCCCGCGTGCGGTCGGACGGCGAACTGGCCGCGCGGGTGGAGGACGTGTTGCTGGGGTGGTGGCAGCACCTCTCGCAGGCCGTCGACACGGACAACGACGGCAGGATCGACATGGACGACCTCCTTGCCATGGTCGACCGGTTGCCCACCATGCAGGATGCTGTGGCCGCCACGGCCGACACGGTCTTCGACGCGGTGGACGAGAACGGTGACGGCCGCATCTCGAGGAACGAGCACCAGCGGCTGATCGACCTGTGGCACGGGCAGGGGATCGCGACCGGAGACGTGTTCGACCGTCTCGACCAGGATGCCGACGGTCACCTCAGCCGATCCGAGTTCGCCGCGCTGTGGATCCAGTTCTGGATCAGTGACGACCCCGCCGAGCCGGGCAACTACGTGTGCGGGCCCGTCGCAGGCCACTCCCTCCGCTGACCGCAGCCCCGGCCGTGCGGGCGTCGGGCGGCGCCGTCCGTCGACCGGTCACGCGTTCTCCTGAGCGATCAGCCATGCCGCGAGGGTGCGCGGCTGGAGAGCGGTCACACGTATGTGCTTGCCCTGCGCTGGGAGGCTGATCAGTGGGTCATCCTGGGAGAAGGGGCCGCCGCCCGTTCGACGACCATGTGGCGGGGCGGGGGAATGGCGCGGCAAGGTGCTGAGCGAGGCCGACTTCGCCAAGGGCGAGCGGTTCTCGCAGCGCCACGACCACAGTCTGGAAGAGACCGTGCGGGGACAGGGCGAAGCGGCGATCTCCCGCGAACTCGCGAAAGCGGGCAGCAGGCGGCCGTAAGGCGGCTTACGTCGTCGGCTGCACCGGAGTCCGTCGTCGCCCGCTTGCGCCTGAAGGTAAAGCTGCCTGTCCGACCACCATGCCTGCGTACGGGATTGCGGCTGGTCGTCACCGTCCCGGACGACCGCCGTACCCACAAGTACTGCAACGGTGCTTGCCGTGTCTGGTGGCCAGGTCAGGGAATGCGTCCACGTCGTTTGTAGTGACTGGTGTGGGGGCCTGGTGTCGTCGTCTGCGCCAGGTCGACCAGTGCAGGACGCGCTCGACGGGTATGGGCCGGCGGTCGGTTAGGCGGGTGGGCAGCCGTCGTACCTCGGCGAGGCTGAGGTGGATGAGCCGGGATGATCCGTTTCTGCCTGTCACTACCTGCGGTGTTGTCGCACGATCGAGGGGCGGCCCTCGTGAGGCCCTCCGCACGGTCGAAGTCCCGCTACAGCCCAGCCGCCCAGCGAAACCTGCAGGTTGGATACCAAAGCCCTGCTGGAGTACTAGGTCTGGCGTAGGGGTGTGTCTGGGTCTCTGGTCCGATGGTGTCGGTTCGTTGCGTGGCTAGTGTCGGTTCGTATGGGGACTGATGGCACGCTTGATGAGGCCTTGGAACGGCTGTATCGGACTGGGCCGGAGTTCGGAGGCCGGCTTTCCAATCACGGTCCCATGGCGGTGGAGTCCATGGTCAGACGCGGACACGCCCGACAGGTCCACCGCTGGCTCGACCTTTACATGCGTCGGTTGGACGATCGGCCTCGCGGCGTCTGTCCCATCACCGCCGTCAAATGGCGCTCGGCGCTTGGGGATCCTCGCCGTCTTGGGGACTGGCTAGCGTTTTTCGACCGCGAGGTGAGCGAGCAGCCCTGGCGTGCCGTACTGGAGGTGTGGTGGCCACGGCTCGTGTCCGGCATCGCGGCCGGTTCCACCCACGGGGTGATCCGTACTGGCCACGCCGTCCACGCTCTGCTGGCCCACGAGGACGGCCCGCGCTTGGCCGAGCTCGGCCAGGCTCTCGGCTACTGGGCGGCGCGCTGGCAGCGGGTGCCGTCCGCGGTCCCTTCCGGAACCGCCGGCCCGGCGTCCGCTCTTGCGGGCGTTCCGCGCATCGCAGACCAGAGCGAGGACATCAACCACCGGCTTGGCCAGCTCACCGACCTGAGCGGCTGGCCCGCCGCGCTGGCCGCGCTGAGGCCCGCCGCGGACGCCGGGCAGGCCCAGGACCTGCTGGCCGGCCTGACGGCGGCTGCCGCCGTGCGCTACCTCCCGAACGCGCACGGCTCACCCGTCATGCTGATCCACTCCGCGACCGCGCCCATGGCCGTCCTGCGTACCCTGCCCGCACTCCCCAGAACACAGTGGGTCATGAGTCTGCACGCGGCCTGGGCGGCCAGTGCGGCCGTGACGGCGGCCTACGCCCCTGCCGCACCCCTACCTCGGCACGCCCTGCCCACCGCCCACCGGTCGGCGGAAGAGACCTTCGCCCTTGCCGTCCGCCACCAGGATGAACACGTCATCAAGCTCGCCGACACCTGCCTTGATGTTCACCGGCGCACAGGCTGCCCCGATGCCCTCGCCGCTGTGACACGCGCGATCGAACTGATCGACGAGCCCTGACAGGTGCCGTGCGGCTGTGGCCCCAGGCGGGGGTTCTTCCGAGCTTCCTCTGGTCGCGGGCACCGGACCGGTGGGCCCTGTACGGAATCCTGACCGTCCTCTAGTGCTGGTGGTCGGGTCCACCGGCAGGGTGGGGGGTGGCGTCCGGGACAGGGGAGCGGTTGGGGTTGATACGTGGCCATTGAGCTGTGGGGCGACCGCCCTGCGCCTCCCGCAGCGGCGGCCAATCGGGAGCCCCGCCCAGGGTCCGTGTGGCCTGCCCGAGGCGTGGCCAGCCTGCCGGTGAGTCCTCCCAGTCCTCCTGGCGCCCGAATGCCGTGAGGTCCATGAGCGCGTAGCTGTAGTCCACCGCTTCGGCCCCGCGCCGGTTGGTCCAGTACGTCTCGAAGACCCGGTCGCCGTCGCGCAGGTAGCACACCAGGTGGAACAGGCCAGGTTCCCGGCCGACCAGCAGCGAGTCGAGTGAGGGCTGGGCGGAGTACCACGGCATTGTCCAGCCCATGAAGGTGCGGTAGCGCAGGCTCTCCTCGTACGACGTCCGAGCGTCCCCGAAGCCGTACGCCACATTCCGCCCCTGACACAACACGGCGAAGGTGATGTCGCGGGAGTACAGATAGGCCAGCTCGCCCACGTGGCTCATTACCCAGGTGCAGCCCTCGCACTGCTCGGCGGCCGGCCGGCCGGGCCACCACATGAAGTAGTAGGCGATCATCTGCCGGCGCCCCTCGAACGCGTCCAGGAGCGTCATGGGACCGTCCGGTCCCAGCAATGGGCTGTCTGCGGCCACCTCGACCATCGGGAGCCTGCGGCGCGCTGCGGCGATCGCGTCGCCTTCACGGGTGTGGGCCTTCTCCCTCGCCCGCAGCGCGTCCAACCGCTGTTCGAAGGTGGCGCGGTCGACGGCCGGCGGTTGCGTCTTGCTCAGGTTCTCGGACATCAGCGGCTCCTGGGATTGCTGGGTTCGGCTACGGGTCACTCCTCGGCAATGTCATCGCAGGTCGGGATCGCCGTCATGTGCAATCGGACCTGGCCCTATCGTCGCCGAACATGCTGGCGACCGCTGGGTAGGCCGGCATACCGGGCTCGAGAATTCGTGGAGGGGAGGAGCCCCCGAGTCCGGTCTGCAGAGTCCTCGCGCCGCCTGCGAGGGGCAGACCACCTACCTGGGCTGTTCAAGCTGGCGTCAGCCCAGGGATCCGCTGCCTGTGGATGATTGCCGCACGCGCCCGGTTCCCACCTCGCGGATCGTGATCGATGATCATGGGCTTGAGCGTGCTACCGTCAGCCGTGCACGAGCTAGCAAAGCAGTCTGTCCCGTAAACGATCTTCGAGGCTGGCGGTGTGCTACTCCATGACCGCGCGGGCCGCGTCCAGAAACGCCAGCCGGTTGTCCTCCAAGTAGTCGCGCACGCTTTCGCCGTCGGGCAAGCCTTCCCACACCGTCCGGTTGAGGTCGAGGAAGTACGCGCGTGCCGCGTCGTGCACTGGCAGGGGGAACTGGACGCGGATGAGCCGTTCCGCGACCCACAGCTTGTTCATGACGTCCCGGGTCGTGAGGAACCAGGCGTCGGTGTCCTCCCACTCGGAAGGCCGACTGAAGGCGGAGCGTTCGGCTTCGGCCCCCACTTCGATGAATCGCTCCAGCAGCGCCAGCCGTTCCCCGCGCCGGGCCTCCGACAAGGCGGTCTTCTGCCGTTGTTGTTCAGCGCGTTCCGCAGAGAGTTGAGTTCTGTGCTGGACGAGGTAGGACAACGAGCCGCCGAGGACGACGCCGCCCAGCGATATGAGTGACACCCAGACCTGACCTGACATGGCGGTCATCGTGCCATGTGATCGTTGTTTGAGACGATCTCGCTGTGGCTGGCGTGATCACGGCGTCCAAGCCGTGCTGGAGAGCTGTCCTGGAGAGCCCCTTTCACAGGGCTGAGCCCGGGTCGGTTCCGCCAGCTGATCATCGAGTTGCGGCACGCGGGCGCGAATCCGGTACGCACGGTCCGGCCGTGCAGCCTGCCGCTGGAGGACCGCATTCTGCTGGTTGCTGCGTACTGACGCACGAACCTGACACTGCGGCAGCTCGCCCCGCCGCGACGGCGGGCTGCCTGCGACGGCTGGGGTGCGGTCACCGCCGATGACGGTTTGCGGAGTCAACACAGAGGTGCGGCTCGTCCGGTGCGGAACGCGCCACAGTAGGTCGGGTCAGCAGATGGACGAGGTACTGCCCTCACGGGCGTCGAGCAGTTCGTCCCAGTGCTCGGTCGCCCATTGGCACGCGGCGTCCAGCGGCTCCAGCAGGCTGCGACCCAGTGGCGTGAGCGCGTACTCCACCCGCAGTTTCGGTTCGGCGTGAACCGTGCGTGCGACGAACCCGCTTCGCTCCAAGCCTCGGAG
This sequence comes from Streptomyces sp. NPDC059906, assembly GCF_042730645.1. NCBI lineage: Bacteria > Bacillati > Actinomycetota > Actinomycetes > Kitasatosporales > Streptomycetaceae > Streptomyces > Streptomyces sp. NPDC059906. The sequence continues at coordinate 2,165 of NZ_JBHWKU010000060.1, read as the reverse complement.
CGACTGGGTGAGCGCCTTCGTCGTCGCGCACCACGAGCAGCCCGCCGCCCGGAGTGCACCTGAGCTGGTCCCTCACCTCACCTCACCACCCTCATGGCCCGGCGCCCTGGCCCGCGAAGGCCCCGCACCGACAGCTGGACGAAGAAGGACCGGCCCGCCGGCTGACTACTTCTCAGCCGACAGCACGAGGAGCACGCTACGCGCTCTCCAGAGCCTTGATCACGTGGTCCAGTTCCTCTGGCATGACCGCGATCAGGACCTCGCCGTCGGGCGACTCGCATTCCACGATTCGGGATCTCGGGTTGCAGGCCAAGGCCTCACGCAGCGAGGGCGAGCGCATTCCAGTCTGCCGCAAACCGGCTGGCAGGGCGGGCTCCTGCCTGCCCAAGGAAGGCTTCCAGACAAGGGGACCATCACCTCCTATCAGCAAGCGTCCCGCCCTCCAGCGAGAGCCCTGAGCAGACCGCTTGAGCATGCAAGGCACCCCGGCCGGCTCCTTGGCGGCTATCGCGGTCGACCGCTGCTGCCGCCTTCGGTGCATCAGCCATCCAACGAGCGCTGCAGCGACCACACAAAGGGCTAGTTCGATCACACTCGCATTCAAGCAGGCGGAGGACATCACCAAACAGCAGAGCCTGCAGTGGCCCCGGGCACGGCCTGCTCCCGCCGCGCGGCCCGGACACCGCCGAGGACGCCGACGGCGAGCAGCCGTGAGGCGGCCCGCAGCTCGGCGAATGGACGGGTGGTCCCAGGCTTTTTCTTGAGCGTGCGATCCAGATAGGTTACGGTGAGGTCATGGCAAGGACCCGGGAGTTCGACACGGAAGCGGCGGTGAGCCGCGCGATGGAGCTGTTCTGGACGCGCGGCTACGAGGCCACCTCGGTGCGTGACCTGACCGGGTACCTGGGGATCGGGCAGGGCTCCTTGTATGCCGCGTTCGGCGACAAGGACGGCCTGTACCGGGCGGCGCTGGAGCACTACCGCACCACCCTCGCGGCGGCTGCCCTGCGCAGTCTGGAGCAGGGGGCGGACGCCCGGTCGGTGATCCGCGCGATGTTGGTCGAGCGGATCCGGATCGCCGTGGAGGGCGACGGCCGGGGCTGCCTGGTGGTCAATGCCGCCTGCGAGCGCCTGCCGGAGGACGCAGCGATCCGGCGCACCGTGCGTGACATGCAGGACGCCAGCCGGGACGCGCTCGCCGAAGTGCTGCGGGTCGCGGCGGAGCGGGGCGAGATCGCGAAGCGGCACGACCCGTATGCCCTCGCCGCTTTCCTCGTCACCTTCCTCAACGGACTGCTGGTCTCCGCGAAGATCACGCCGGACGTCCGCGCCCTCGAACCCCTTGTGGAGGTCGCGCTGGCCGCCCTCGACTGACTTTTTCATGCCCGCAATCTGTAACAGACGATCCAGAAAAATCGGCGGTTCCCGCTCAGGCAAGAGATCCGGCGACCCCGCCCCGGTTCAATCGACGACTTCGGAGGACCCATGCCCCGCGCATCCATCCCGGATACGCCCGCTCTCGGCGGAAGCCGCTGGCACACCTTCCCCGCGGCGGGCACCACCCTGACCGCCCGCGAGTTCCTGGCCACTGGCCGAGGGGCCCCCGTGGCGTCGGAGCCACCGGCGCCTTGGAGCGGAGAGGCACCCTCCGCCTTCGACCTGCCACCCGACTGGGGCGCCGGCGACAACGTACCGCGGGCCATGCTCGACGAGAGCGGAACGGACTCGGGGGCCGACAGCAACAGCGAGCACGCGTAGGACAGATGAGGCAGGTCATAGAGGGTTGCGCGGCTAACCCGCTGCTCCCGGACAGTCGGCGCGGCCCGTCACCGCGGCGGACCGCGACCACCGTTTCCCAGGAGTGATGCCACCATGCCCGCCCTCATCTCCCTCGCCTCGACAAGGGCCTGGATCTCCTCGGCACGGCCCTGGGGCAATGGCTACCCGTCCTGCTTCTGGCCGCGGGCGTCGCCGGTTCCTGCTGGTACCGGCGGGCTCGGGCCACTCCACCCCTTCCGCAAACCTATGATCACCCCGGGAACACCCGGGTGCTCGCGGTCCTGGACGACATCGCGGGCGAACTCTCCACCACTCGCAACCAGGTCGTCCTCGCATGGCTGATGCGGCAGGGGATCGATCCCATCGTCGGCGCGAGCCGGGCGGAG
>NZ_JBHWKU010000059.1:0-19125 GCF_042730645.1 Streptomyces sp. NPDC059906 | reverse complement strand
TCAGATCTTTCCGATCCGATTTCCTCGGTGCTTTCCAGGTTCCCGCTTTCGCGTTTCCCTTTCCGGCGGTTCCGACTCTATCAGATCCTTTCGGGCCCTGATTCCCCGTCAGAGGGGGTTGTCTCCGCGGCCGTTGGGCCGTTTCAACGAGGTGAGACTCTAGCGGACTCCCGGCTCCCGAGCTAATCGGGGGCCGCGTTCTTTCGAACGTGGATTCCTCATTCCGTTAATACGCGCACCGGCAGAACGACGACGCCGACAACGCGACTCTCGTCGAAGAGTGGTGAGTACTTGCGGAATCGCTGTCCGGGGACCGACCGGGGTCGGCGCTCACGTCGGACAACTCGGAGAACACTAGGAGGGTGGGAGGGGCGTGTCAAATCCCGGGTCGTTCGGCCTCCAGGGGCGTAGTGTGGGGTGCGTGATGACGCGTACGTGTACCCAGCTCTGGTGGGCCGCCTGACGGCGGCCGTACACACGTATGCACTCGACGGCCGCCGCTTCGGCGGCCGTTCTCGTATCTCCCTTCAGGAGGGGCGGCCGGCGGATGGCGGCGGCCCTGACCAGGAGGTGGAGAGATGACACGGGTCTTCAGTGGGGTCAAGCCGACCGGGCACCTGACGCTGGGGAACTACCTGGGCGCCATGCGGCGGTGGGCCGCGGTGGACCAGCACCGGTCCGACGCGCTGTTCTGCGTCGTCGACCTGCACGCGCTGACCGTGGACCACGATCCGGCGCGGGTGCGCAGACTCAGCCGGCAGGCGGCGTCGCTGTTGCTGGCGGCGGGGCTGGATCCCGAGCTGTGCACCGTCTTCGTGCAGAGTCACGTGGACGAGCACGCCCGGCTGTCGTACGTACTGGAGTGCGTGGCGACCGACGGGGAGATGCGGCGGATGATCCAGTACAAGGAAAAGGCCGCGCGGGAGCGGGTCCGGGGCGGGAGTGTGCGGCTGTCGCTGCTCACGTATCCCGTGCTGATGGCGGCCGACATCCTGGCCTACGGGACGGACGAGGTGCCGGTCGGGGAGGACCAGACGCAGCATGTCGAGCTGGCGCGGGATCTCGCGGTGCGGTTCAACCAGCGGTACGGGCACACGTTCGTGGTGCCGCGGGCGACCGGTCCGGCGGTGGCGGCTCGGGTGATGAACCTGCAGGAGCCCGCGTCGAAGATGGGGAAGAGCGACGACACCGGACCGGGGATCGTCTATCTGCTGGACGAGCCGGACGTGGTGCGGAAGAAGGTCGGGCGGGCCGTGACCGACAGCGGGCGGGACGTCGTCTACGACCGGGAGGAGCGGGCCGGGCTCGCGAATCTGCTGGAGATTCTCGCCGCCTGCACGGGTGGGGAGCCTGCGGAGCTGGCCGGCGGGTACGACTCGTACGGCGCGTTGAAGAAGGACACCGCGGAGGCGGTCGTCGAGATGCTGCGGCCCGTGCGGGAGCGGCACATGGAGCTGTCCGCCGATCCCGGGTACGTCGACGGCGTGCTCCGGGAGGGGGCCGAGAAGGCCCGGGCGATGGCGCGGCCGACCGTGGACGCGGCCTACCGGGCGATCGGGCTGCTGCCTCCGGTGAACGCGGCGCGGTAGGCGCGGGGGCTGGTGGCGAGGCGTGCTGCGAAGTGCTGGCGCATCATGACCTCGCTGCCGAACCCCGCCCGGCGGGCGACCTCGGGCATGGGCAGGTCGGTGCGTTCGAGGAGCTTCTGGGCCGCGGCGATGCGCTGGTCCAGGAGCCAGCGCAGCGGGGTGGTGCCGGTGGCCGCCGCGAAGTGGCGGGCGAAGGAGCGCGGGGACATGCCGGCCCGCGCGGCCAGGTCGGCGACCGTGAGGGGCTCGTCGAGGTGGCGCAGGGCGTGTTCGCGGACGCCGGCGAGGGCGTCGGCGTCGCGGTCCGCGTGGTGGGTGGGGTGCTCGATGAACTGGGCCTGGGTCCCGGTGCGGAAGGGTGCGGTGACCATCGAGCGGGCGATGGTGGCGGCGGCCTCGGCGCCGTGGGCCAGGCGGACCAGGTGGAGGCAGAGGTCGATGCCGGCTGCGGTGCCGGCGGCGGTCCAGATGTTGCCGTCCTCGATGAAGAGGGCGTCCGGGACGACCGTGACCCGGGGGTGATGGGTCCGCAGGAGGTCGAGCAGGCGCCAGTGCGTGATGGCGCGGCGGCCGTCGAGCAGCCCGGCCTGGGCGAGGGTGAAGGCGCCTCCGCACAGGGCGGCGACGGTGGTGCCGCCGTCGTGGGCGCGGCGGAGGGCGGCGAGGACCGGGGCGGGGGCCGGGGTGAGGTGGTCGTCGAGGCCGGGGACGACGACGAGGTCGGCTTGCGCCAGCCAGTCGAGGGGACGGTCGGGGTGGAGGGCGAGGCCGCCGCGCATCGGGACCGCGGTGGTGCCGTCGGCGGCGACGCGGCGCAGGTCGAAGGCGGGGGCGCCGCGGTCGGTGCGGTCGGTGCCCCAGACCTCGGTGATGACGGCGACGTCGAAGGCCCGGATGCCGGGGAAGGCGACGAGGGCCACGCGGTAGGGCGCCGCCGCACTCGCTGCTGCTCCTGCCATGGCTGGCAGTAAACCATCGATCGCCGACTTCCGGACCTCTGGGGCGTGGCGGGCCCGGGCGGCACGATCGGGGCATGGACATCGCTGAGAACGCAGCACTGGTGGTCGTGGACGTACAGAAGGGCTTCGAGGAGGTCGACTTCTGGGGTACGCGCAACAACCCGGCGGCGGACGACAACATCGCCGCGCTCATCGACGCGTGGCAGTCGGCCGGGCGGCCGGTCGTCTTCGTGCGGCACGACTCGGTGCACGCCGGGTCGCCGTTGCGGGAGGGGTACGAGGGCAACGGGTTCAAGGAGTACGTGGAGCAGCGGCGCGGGAAGGGGGGCGGGGCCGAGCTGCTGGTCACGAAGAGCGTGAACTCGGCGTTCCTCGGCGCGCCGGACCTGGGCGCCTGGCTGCGGGCGGCGGGGATCCGGCAGCTCGTGCTGGCCGGCATCCAGACGAACATGTGCGTCGAGACGACGGCGCGGATGGGCGGGAACCTCGGGTACGAGGTGGTGGTCCCGTTGGACGCGACGTACACCTTCGGCCTGGAGGGGCCCTTCGGCTGGCGGCAGAGCGCGGACGAGCTGGCGCGGGCGTCGGCGGTGTCGCTGCACGGGGGCGGGTTCGCCCGGGTGGTGACGACGGAGGAGATCCTGGCCGGGTGTTGACCCGGTGGTGACCCGGTGGTGTTGACGCCGTGGGGCTGCCGGGGTGGTCAGTCCTTGGTGCCGGAGGCCAGTTCGCGGCTGCGGTCGCGGGCGGCCTCCAGCGCGGCGATGAGGGCGGCGCGGACGCCGTGGTTCTCCAGTTCGCGGATCGCGTTGATGGTGGTGCCGGCGGGGGAGGTGACGTTCTCGCGGAGCTTGACCGGGTGTTCGCCGCTGTCGCGGAGCATCTTCGCCGCGCCGATCGCCGACTGCACGATCAGGTCGTGGGCCTTGTCGCGGGGCAGGCCGAGGAGGATGCCGGCGTCGGTCATGGCCTCGACCAGGTAGAAGAAGTACGCCGGTCCCGACCCGGAAAGGGCGGTGCAGGCGTCCTGCTGGGACTCGGGGACGCGGAGGGTCTTGCCGACGGCGCCGAAGATCTCCTCGGTGTGGGTCAGGTGGGCCGCGGTCGCGTGGGTGCCGGCCGAGATGACGGACATGGCCTCGTCGACGAGGGCCGGGGTGTTCGTCATGACGCGGACGACCGGGGTGCCGGGGGCGAGGCGTTCCTCGAAGAACGCGGTGGGGATGCCCGCGGCGCCGCTGATGACCAGGCGGTCGGCCGGGACGTGCGGGGCGAGTTCGTCGAGGAGGGTACCCATGTCCTGGGGCTTGACCGTGAGGATCAGGGTGTCGGCGGTCTTGGCGGCCTCGGCGTTGGTGACGGGGGTGACTCCGTGGCGGGCGCGGAGTTCGTCGGCCCGTTCCCGGCGGCGGGCGGTGACCAGGAGGTCGGCGGGGGCCCAGCCGGCTCCGATCATGCCGCTGAGCAGGGCTTCGCCGATCTTGCCGGTGCCGAGGACTGCGACTTTCTGGGTCATGGGTGTGGTGCCCTCCGGGGTGTGCGCGTGGTCCGGGGTCATCCTCGCACTGCGGGTGCGGGTGGGGGTTGCGCGTCCAGTCCGCGGGATTCGGCTTGCGGGATGCGGGTGGGTGGTGCGGTTCGGGTTTTCGCCCCCGCCGCACCTTCCCGTTCCCGTTCCCGTTCCCGTTCCCATCCCTGGGGGCTGCCGCCCCCGGGCCCCCGCCTTTCGGCCTGGACGGCCTCGTCCTCAAACTCCCCCAGAGGGGGCACCCCCAACGGGCTGATCATGCCGTTCGGCGTTTCAACGTGGCCGCTCCCAGGGCCAGGACCAGGAGGGCACAGCCGGCGACGATCAGGGCGTCGCGGACGAAGGCGGTGGTCATGTCGGTGTGGCGCAGGACCTCGTTCATGCCGTCGACGGCGTAGGACATGGGCAGGACGTCGGAGACGGCCTCCAGGGCGGGGTGCATGTTGTCGCGCGGGGTGAAGAGGCCGCAGAGGAGGAGCTGGGGGAAGATCACTGCCGGCATGAACTGGACCGCCTGGAATTCCGAGGCCGCGAAGGCCGAGACGAAGAGGCCGAGTGCGGTGCCCAGGAGGGCGTCGAGCAGGGCGACCAGGAGGAGGAGCCAGGGGCTGCCCGTCACGTCCAGGCCCAGGAACCAGACCGCCAGGCCGGTGGCGAGGGCCGACTGGACGATGGCGAGGGCGCCGAAGGCGAGGGCGTATCCCGCGATGAGGTCGCCTTTGCCGAGGGGCATGGCGAGGAGGCGTTCGAGGGTGCCGGAGGTGCGCTCGCGCAGCGTCGCGATGGACGTGACCAGGAACATCGTGATCAGCGGGAAGATGCCGAGGAGTGAGGCGCCGATGTTGTCGAAGGTGCGCGGGCTGCCGTCGAAGACGTAGCGCAGCAGGAAGAGCATCACGCAGGGGATCAGCATCAGGAGCGCGATGGTGCGGGGGTCGTGGCTCAGCTGGCGCAGGACGCGGGTCGCCGTGGCCGTGGTGCGGGAGAGGCTCAGGGGGCGGGTGGGGGCCGGGGTGAGGGCGGGTGCGGGGGCCGTGGGGGCCGTGGGGGTGGTCATCGGGTGGTCTCCTTCGTACGGGGCGCCGCCTTCGCCTTCGCCTTCGCCTTCGCCTTGTCGACCAGGTGGAGGAAGGCTTCCTCGACCGTCTCGGAGCCGGTACGGGTGCGCAGGGCGTCGGGGGTGTCGTCGGCGAGGACCTCGCCCTCGCGCATCAGGAGCAGCCGGTGGCAGCGCTCGGCCTCGTCCATGACGTGGGAGGAGACGAGGAGGGTGGCGCCGCGGTCGGCGGCGATGGAGTGGAAGAGGGTCCACAGGTCGCGGCGGAGTACCGGGTCGAGGCCGACCGTCGGTTCGTCGAGGACGAGGAGTTCGGGGGCGCCCAGGAGGGCCACGGCGAGTGAGACCCGGCTGCGCTGGCCGCCGGAGAGGTTGCCGGCCAGGGCGTCGGCGTGGGTGGTGAGGTCGACGTCGGCGATGACGCGGCTGACGTCCTCGCGGCGGCGGTCGGAGGCTGCCCGGCCGGGGTCGAGGATCTCGGCGAAGTAGTCCAGGTTCTGGCGGACGGTCAGGTCGTCGAAGACGGAGGGGGCCTGGGTGACGTAGCCGATGCGGGTGCGCAGGGCCGGGTGGCCGGCCGGGCGGCCGAGGACGTCCAGGGTGCCGGTGACCTTGGCCTGGGTGCCGACGATCGCCCGCATCAGCGTCGACTTGCCGCAGCCGGAGGGGCCGAGGAGGCCGGTGATCCGACCGCGCGGGACGGTGAAGCCGAGGCCCCGCAGGACGGTGCGGGGGCCGCGGACGACGGTGAGGTCTTCGGCGTGGACGGCGGGCGGGGCGGGGGCGCCGCCTTGCCCTTCGGGCGGCCGGGAGGAGTGCTCCGGCAAGTAATTCATCATGTGATGAATACTCCTCCTGGGCCCTCGCGACGTCAAGCACGGCGGGGCAGCGGGCCACCGGTCACCAGGGCGGCGCGCTGCCACGTCGTCAGGGCCGTCAGGACCGTCAGGTCGTCGGCGTCGGGGCGAGGAGGAGGTGGACGTCGTACGTTTCCTCGACCAGGCCGTCCGGGAAGGCGGCCAGCAGGTGTCGGCGCTCCTCGGCGAAGAAGGCCGTGGCGCGTTCCTCGGTGTCGGTCAGGAAGACCGAGTGGCTGCCGAGGTTGGCCAGGTGGGTGTCGAGGGGGACGCGACGGCTCCAGCGGATCTCGTGGTGGACGAAGTCCAGGTTCCCGGTGGGGTCGGCGAAGCGGGCGTCGAAGTTCCGTTTCTCGGCGGAGAGGTTCAGGCCGGCGAAGTGCCGGTCGATGCGGCGTCCCGAGTCCGCGATCCACGGCACGTCGTGGGCGTCGGTGTTCCACCACAGCGCCAGCGCGCCGCCCGGCCGCAGCACGCGCAGCGCCTCCGGGACGGCCAGGGCGGGGTCGGTCCAGTGCCAGGACTGGGCGTAGGCGAGCAGGTCGGCGCTGTGGTCGGCGAGGGGCAGGGCGTTGCCGTTGCCGCGCACCACGGGGACGCCGGGGAGGCTCCGGCGGAACTCGGCGGCCATGCCGGCGCCGGGTTCGACGGCGATCACGTCTGCGCCGCGCTCGTGCAGGCGGGCGGTGGCGAGACCCGTACCGGCGCCGACGTCCACGACGCGGGAGCCCTTGAGGGGACGGCCGGTCAGCTCCTCCAGCGCGTCGAAGAGGGCGGACGGGTAGGAGGGGCGGTTGGCGGCGTACTGAGCCGCGGCCGCGTTGAAGGAATGGGCCCGGGCGCTGTGGTCGGCCTGCGGAGGTGTCGTCATACGGCCATGGTGGCCCGGTGGATCGGCGGGGCGAAGGGGTTTACGGGAGGGCCGCGCGGAGGGGCCCTCGGTCCGGTCGGCCGCTCGGACGGTCGGCCGCGCGGACGGTCGGCCCGCGCGGGCCGCTACTTCCGGCGACGCGGATTTACGGGAGGGACGCCGCGGGGGCCGCGGGAGGGGGCCTCCGGGCCCTCGGCACGCGTCGGCCACTCAGCCGGTCAGGGGCCGGGCGGCCGGACCGTCGGTTGGCCCGACGGTCGCGCGGCCCGGTCCGCTCGGTTGGGTCGGTCGGTCGGTCGGCACGACGGTCGCTCGACCACTCGGCCCGCAGGCCGCTACTCCCAGCGGCGCGGATTTATGGGAGGGACGCCGCGGGGGCCGCGGGAAGGGGCCTCCGGGCCCTCGGTGGTCTACCTCGGCCACTCGGCCGGTAGGTCGGCCGACCGGTACGACCGTCGGTTGGCCCGACGGTCGCTCGACCCGGTCCGCTCGGTCGGCCGGGTCGGCCGGGTGTGCCGGGTCGGCCGGGTCGGCCGGGTCGGCCGGGTCGGCCGGTCTGCCGGTCTGCCGGTCTGCCGGTCTGCCGGTCTGCCGGTCTGCCGGTCTGCCGGTCTGCCGGTCTGCCGGTCGGAGCGTCGGTCGCTTGGGGCCGGGGGGGCGTTACTTCCGGCGGCGCCTCTTCGTCGGGTTGCCCGAGCGGCGGGTGGTGCGCTTCTCGTACTCCTCGCGGGCCCTGTCGTACTCCGCGCGGTGCAGTTTCTCGCCCGGGGCCTCGGTGAAGGTGCGGAAGAAGTAGGCGAGGAGGGAGCCGACGAAGCCGATGGCGAGCAGGCCGCGCATGGAGGCCTGGCGGTCGGGGTCGGGGCGGCTGGTGAAGCCGGACCAGGTGTGGCGGAAGGCCAGGGCGCTGCAGATCGCGAACATCACGATCATCAGCAGCGAGACGAAGCTGCCGATGTCGGCGATCTGGAGGCCCTGGTAGGCGACGCGGAGCACGAAGCAGGCGGCGGCCGCCACGGCGAGCGAGCCCACGGCGAGGCCCGCCCGGCGGGCGGCGTAGCCGTCGTCGTGGTTCACCCAGGTCGTGCCGTAGAACCGGAGGGGTTCGGGGCGGGGGCCCGCCTGGGTGTCCGGGATGCCGTTCTTGCCGTTCTCTGCGCTCACGCGTCGATTATGGCCCGCGCCTGCCCGGGCGTGCGGTGCGGTCAGCCGCCCTGGCCGGCGCTGCCGAGCGGGCCGACCCGCACCGGAGTGCCGGAGCCGTCCGTGACCGGCAGCGAGGAGCCGCCCGGCCAGTCGAGGGTGACCGACTTCGTCTCGTCGGGCGGGGTCACCACCAGGCCGGTGATGCGGACGCCGGACCCGCCCGAGTCGTTGATCGGGTAGGTGATGCCGAAGGTCACCGTCTCCCCGTCCTTGAGGACGATCCTGGGGGCCGGGTCGCCCGTGCGCTCGGCGGACACGGTGCCCGAGTTCGTCTTCAGGTCGACGCCCGCGTAGCCCGCCATGGAGCAGTCCCGGCCGCCGCCGTTCTTCAGGTCGACCGCGACGGTCCCCTCGGCGTCGCCGCCGACGGTGGCGTCGATCGCCGTGATCTCCAGCTCGTCGGTGCTGCACTTGGCGGCCTTGCCGTCCTCGCCGGCCCCGTCGGTGCCAGCGTTACCGCCGGTGCCGCCGGTGCCGCCGGTGCCGCCCGAGCCCTCCGTCCCCTCGGTGCCGCCGGTCCCGTTGGGCGACTCCGCGGAGTCCGAACCCGAGCCGCCGTCCGAGGAGGCCGCGGTGGAGGCGGCCGGCGGAGCGGTGCTCTGGCCCGCGGCGTCGTCGTCGTTCTGGCAGGCCGTGAGCGAGAGACCGGCGGCGAGGGCCATGGCGGCGATGGTCAGCTTGCGAACGCGCATCGTTGTCTACCTCAGGATCGATCGGTTGGCGTGCCGGTCCGCCCGTACCCATCGGTGCGAGCGGCGCTTCTGATCACCAAGAGCCGCTCGGCCCGGCACACCGTTCCCCTCGGCAACCTCCTAGTACGTCCTCAAGACATCCCTGTTACAAGGTCAGCAGCGCGGGGCCACCCAGCCGTCGCTGCCCGTGAGGATGTACGCGTCGGAGACGTACTGGCCGCTGCCGATGCTGTCCCAGATGTTCGAGGTGCCGTAGGGGCCGGAGACCCACTGACCCGTGCGCTGGCAGTTGATCGTGACCCTGGAGCCCTCGGCCAGGACCCGCACCACGGAGTAGTTGGTGCCCGGGCCGCTGCGCACGTTCAGGCGGTAGCCCGGCGCGACCGGGTAGGAGCGCAGGGCCGCCGCCGCGACGACTCCCTCGCCCCCTGCCTTTTCGACAGACATGAAGAAACTCCCCCCGTTGAACACCCCGCGACTTTCGCGGGGCACCGTTGATACCCCAAGAACAAGCCATGAAACGCCAGTTCGCAACTCGCACACGCGAGTCGGCAGGCCGCCTCTGTCCCGTACGCCCCATCGACTAGGCTCCGAGCATCGCTCGCGCGAACGAACAGCACGGGGGTGGTTCCATGGCGCCGCAGCGGGATGCCGGAGCGGACGCGGAAGCGGAACTTCCGGAGTACGCCGGCCACTACCGGCTGGAGTCCCGCCTCGGCTCGGGCGGCATGGGCGTCGTACACCTGGCCCGCAGCACCTCCGGGATGCGCGTCGCGGTCAAGGTCGTGCACGCGACGTATGCCAGGGACCCCGAGTTCAGGGGGCGTTTCCGGCAGGAGGTGGCGGCGGCCCGGCGGGTGAGCGGGGCCTTCACGGCACCGGTCGTGGACGCCGATCCGGAGGCCGGACGGCCCTGGATGGCGACGCTGTTCATCCCCGGTCCGACACTCTCGGAGCAGGTGAAGCGGAACGGGCCGATGGACGAGCCCCAGCTGCGGCGGCTGATGGCCGGACTCGCCGAGGCGCTGCGCGACATCCACCGGGTCGGCGTCGTGCACCGGGACCTCAAACCGAGCAACGTCCTGCTCGCCGAGGACGGTCCGAAGGTCATCGACTTCGGCATCTCCCGGCCAAAGGACAGCGAGCTGCGCACCGAGACGGGGAAGTTGATCGGTACGCCGCCGTACATGGCGCCCGAGCAGTTCCGGCGGCCCCGGGAGGTGGGGCCCGCGGCCGACGTCTTCACCCTCGGTTCGCTGATGGTGCACGCGGCGACCGGGCGGGGGCCCTTCGACTCCGACAGCCCCTACGTCGTCGCGTACCAGGTCGTGCACGACGAGCCCGACCTGACCGGCGTACCGGACTCGCTGGCGCCGCTGGTGCTGCGGTGCCTCGCCAAGGAGCCGGAGGACCGGCCGACGCCGGACGAGTTGATGCGGGAGCTGCGGTCGGTCGCGGCGGCCTATGACACGCAGGTGTTCATACCGGCACCGCGGACTGAGCGGGCCCAGACCCCGGCGGAGGCCGGTGCGGAAGCCGCCCCGCGGGCTTCCGTCGAGCCGATCGACCCGTCCGAACGGTCCGGGCGGTCCGAACGGTCCGGGCGGTCCGGGCGGGTCGTGCGGCGGCTGGGGAAGCGGTCGGTGCTCGTCGCCGGGGCGGTGGGGCTCGCCGTGGTCGGGAGCCTCGTCGCCGTGCAGGCGTTCGGCGGTTCCGAGCCCGCGGGCACGCCCACCGCGCAGAGTGCGCCGGGCGGGTTCGGGGCGTGGGAGGCGGTGCCCGCGGCGAAGGGCGGCGGGATGCCGCAGTGCTCGTACGCGGCGCGGCGGCTGCTGTGCGCCCGGCCCGGCGTGGTCTTCGCCCTCGATCCGGCCGACGGGAGCACGCTGTGGCGGCACCCCGTCGAGGAGGCCGTGCGCAACGAACCGCCCATCGTGTCGGGCGGGCTCGTGCAGCCCGAGGTCGGCCTGCTGGGCCCGCTGGAGGCGCTCGACCCCGCGACGGGCGAGCCGGAGTGGCAGGAGGACATGCCCGCGTACGACGGACTGCGCACCGTCGGCGACATGCTGCTGCTCACCCGCGCCGACGGGACGGTCACCGGCGTGGACAGCGCCTCGGGGCGGACGAGGTGGACGCACCGGATCCCCGGGCAGGCGGTGCCGTACTTCACCTCGTTCGCCGGGGAGCGGCATCCGGCGGCGTACGCGACGAGCCAGAGCGCGGACGGGCGCCGGACCCACGTCACCGCGGTGGACCCGGCCGGCGGGGACGTGCGCTGGGACACGGAGCTGGCGGGGGCGCTGACGCCCGTGGGGGCGGCGGACGGTTCCGTGTTCCTCGTCGCCGAGGGGGCGGCCTACGGCGACGTCAAGGCCGTGGTCCGCTACACGCCCGCCACCGGGGCGACCCGGCGGGTGACGCTGCCGATCCCGGTCGAGCAGGCGTCGGCGTCGGCGGGCGTGCACGGGGACACCGTGTACCTCATGGGTGCGGGCGGGTCGCTGGTCGCCGTCGACATGGCGGCGGGGAAGCAGGCCTGGCGGCTGGAGACGGGCGTGAGCCGGGGCTCGGCGCCGGTCTCCGACGGGCGGCACGTGTACGTCACCGCGCCCGACGGGCGGCTCCTCGGCGTCGACGCGCGCAAGGGCAGGCTCCTCGGGCAGACCCGGCCCCGGCTCGGCGCCGACTCCGACACGGTGCCCGCGTCACTGCCCGCGCCGCTGCTCGCGGGCGGGCACGTGTACGCCGGGGCGCCCGACGGGACCGTGTTCGGGGTGGCGGGGCGGGACCCGGGGGGCTGGTGACTCGCCCCGGGTCCCCCGGCGGGTCTCAGCCCAGCTTGCTGACGTCGCGGACCGCGCCCTTGTCGGCGCTGGTGGCCATCGCGGCGTACGCCTTGAGGGCCGCGGAGACCTTGCGGTCGCGGTTCTTCGGGGCGTACACGCCGTCCAGGGCCTGCTCGCGGCGGGACAGCTCGGCGTCGTCCACGAGCAGCTCGATGGAGCGGTTCGGGATGTCGATGCGGATGCGGTCGCCGTCCTCGACGAGGGCGATGGTGCCGCCGGCCGCCGCCTCGGGCGAGGCGTGACCGATGGACAGGCCCGAGGTGCCGCCGGAGAAGCGGCCGTCGGTGACCAGGGCGCAGGCCTTCCCGAGGCCGCGGCCCTTCAGGTACGAGGTCGGGTAGAGCATCTCCTGCATGCCGGGGCCGCCCTTGGGGCCCTCGTAGCGGATGACGACGACGTCGCCCTCCTTGACCTGCTGGGTGAGGATCTTCTGGACGGCCTCCTCCTGCGACTCGCAGACGACCGCCGGGCCCTCGAAGGTCCAGATGGACTCGTCGACGCCGGCCGTCTTGACCACGCAGCCGTCGACGGCGAGGTTGCCGCGCAGGACCGCGAGGCCGCCGTCCTTGGAGTAGGCGTGCTCGACGGAGCGGATGCAGCCGCCCTCGGCGTCCTCGTCCAGGGTGTCCCAGCGCTCGGACTGGGAGAAGGCCTCGGCGGAGCGGACGCAGCCGGGGGCCGCGTGCCACAGCTCCACCGCCTCCTTGGAGGGGGAGCCGCCGCGCACGTCCCAGGTCTTCAGCCAGTCGGCCAGCGACGGGCTGTGGACGGAGTGCACGTCCTCGTTGAGCAGGCCGCCGCGGTGCAGTTCGCCGAGGAGGGCGGGGATGCCGCCGGCGCGGTGCACGTCCTCCATGTAGTACGTGCGGTCCTTGGCGACGTTCGGCGCGACCTTCGCCAGGCAGGGGACGCTGCGCGAGAGGGCGTCCATCTCGGCGAGGCCGTAGGAGACCTCCGCCTCCTGGGCGGCGGCCAGCAGGTGCAGGATCGTGTTGGTGGAGCCGCCCATCGCGATGTCCAGCGCCATGGCGTTGCCGAAGGCGGCGGGGGTGGCGATGTTGCGGGGCAGGACCGAGTCGTCGTCCTGCTCGTAGTAGCGGCGGGTCAGGTCGAGGACCGTGCGGGCGGCGTTCTCGTAGAGCGCCTTGCGGGCGGTGTGGGTGGCCAGGACCGAGCCGTTGCCGGGCAGGGAGAGGCCGATGGCCTCGGTCAGGCAGTTCATCGAGTTGGCGGTGAACATGCCGGAGCAGGAGCCGCAGGTCGGGCAGGCGTTCTCCTCGATGCGGAGGATGTCCGCGTCGGAGATCTTGTCGTTGACCGCCTCCGACATCGCGTCGACCAGGTCGAGGGTGCGGACCGTGCCGTCGACCAGGGTGGCGCGGCCGGACTCCATGGGTCCGCCGGAGACGAAGACCGTGGGGATGTTCAGGCGGAGCGCCGCGTTGAGCATGCCCGGCGTGATCTTGTCGCAGTTGGAGATGCAGATCAGGGCGTCGGCGCAGTGGGCCTCGACCATGTACTCCACGCTGTCCGCGATCAGGTCGCGGGAGGGGAGGCTGTAGAGCATGCCGCCGTGGCCCATGGCGATGCCGTCGTCCACGGCGATCGTGTTGAACTCGCGCGGGATGCCGCCGACCGCGGTGACCGCCTCGCTGACGATGCGGCCGACGGGGGCCAGGTGCGTGTGGCCCGGCACGAACTCCGTGAAGCTGTTGGCGACCGCGATGATCGGCTTCCGCCCGATGTCCGCGCCGGGTACACCGGAGGCACGCATAAGGGCGCGGGCGCCCGCCATGTTGCGGCCGTGGGTGACTGTGCGGGACCTCAGTTCGGGCATCGTCGCTCGCTCCTTCGGAGAGTTATGACTGCCGTCGAGCGTACGCCGGTCATCCAGGGGTCGGGACGGGGTGTCCGGAATGCGGGACGCGCGTCTCGCCGTACGCCGTCGGGAGCCATCCTCAGGGGCCGGTGAGGTGGCCCTGTACGACCGGGGCCAGGCGGGCGACGATCTGCTCCGGGTCGGCCGAGGCCAGCGGTTCCACCTTGATCACGTAGCGGAGCATCGCGCACCCCACCAGCTGCGCCGCCGCCAGTTCGACGCGCAGTTCCGCGTCCGGCAGGTTCAGCTGGGCGGCGACCCGGCGCAGCAGCTGGGCGGCGATCAGCCGGCGGAACACGGCGGCGGCGGTCTCGTTGTTCACGGCCGAGCGGAGGATGGCCAGCAGGGGGGTGCGGGTGGCGGGGTTCTCCCAGACGCCGAGGATGAAGCGGGTCAGACGCTCGCCGACCCCGTCCAGGGGACCGTCGGCGATCGCCTCGGGGGCGTCCATGGCGGGCGCGAAGGCGACCTCGATGGCCGCCTCGAAGACCTGCTCCTTGGTGCCGAAGTAGTGGTGCACCAGCGCGGGGTCCACGCCCGCGGACTTGGCGATGCCGCGCACGGACGTCTTCTCGTAGCCGCGCTCGGAGAACTCCTCGCGGGCCGTGGTGAGGATGCGGTCGCGGGTGTCCCCGGACTCCGTACGGGGCGGGCGGCCGCGGCGGCGGGCGGCTCCGGCCCCGGTCCCGGTCCCTGCCCCGGTCCCGGTCCCAGTCCCGTTGGCGTCGTCGCTCACCGGCGGTCCGTCCGCGCCGCGTGTGCGGCGCCCGGTGCCGGGGGCACGGTCTGCGCCAGGTGCAGGCGGGTGAAGGCCAGTGCCTCGGCGAGATCGGCCTCGCGTTCGGCGCCGGACATCGCGCGCCTGGTGTTGACCTCGATGACGACGTGGCCGTCGAAGCCGGTGTGCGCGAGGCGCTCCAGCACCTCGGCGCAGGGCTGGTTGCCGCGGCCGGGGACGAGGTGCTCGTCCTTGGCGGAGCCCTTGCCGTCGGCCAGGTGGACGTGACCGAGGCGGTCGCTCATGCGGTCGATCATGTCGAGGGTGTCGGTGCGGGAGGTCGCGGCGTGGCTGAGGTCGATCGTGAAGTGCCGGTAGTCGTCCTTCGTCACGTCCCAGTCGGGGGCGTAGGCCTGCATCTCGCGGTCGCGGTAGCGCCAGGGGTACATGTTCTCGACGGCGAAGCGGACGTCCGTCTCGTCGGCCATCCGCCAGATGCCGTCGACGAAGTCCCGCGCGTACTGGCGCTGCCAGCGGAACGGGGGGTGCACGACGACGGTGGACGCGCCGAGCTTCTCGGCGGCGGCGCGGGCGCGCTGGAGCTTGACCCAGGGGTCGGTGGACCAGACGCGCTGGGTGATGAGCAGACACGGTGCGTGCACGGCGAGTATCGGCATGCGGTGGTAGTCGCTGAGCCTGCGCAGCGCCTCGATGTCCTGGCTGACCGGGTCCGTCCAGACCATCACCTCCACGCCGTCGTAACCGAGGCGGGCGGCGATCTCGAAGGCCGTCGCCGTCGACTCCGGGTAGACGGAAGCCGTCGACAGGGCGACCTTCGTGTCCTGGATGCGGACGGCGTCGCTTGGTTTTGCCACGGGGGTCAGGTTACGGGGTGGGGTTGGGTGGGTGCGGGGTGCCCGTTCGGCGTTGTGGTGAGTGCCATAGGTGGGGGCGGGGGGGGGCTGGGGTGGGGGTGTGGGCGGGCGCGTTGTGGGTGGTCGTGCGTCCTTACTGGCCCATGTGATCCAGCCTGCGCAGGATCACGCCCTCCCGGAGCGCCCACGGGCAGATCTCCAGGCTCTCCACGCGGAAGAGGTCCATCGCGGCCTCGGCCACCAGGGCGCCGGCCAGGAGCTGGTGCGCCCGGCCCTCGGAGACGCCGGGGAGCTCGGCGCGCTCGGTGCTGGTCATGGCGGCCAGGCGGGGCACCCAGGCCTCCAGCGAGGCGCGCTTCAGCTCGCGCTGGACGTAGAGGCCCTCGGTGGAGCGGGCGGCGCCGGTGATGCGGGCCAGCTGCCGGAAGGTCTTCGAGGTGGCGACCACGTGGTCGGGGGCGCCGAGGCGGCTGAACTCGCCGACCGTCCGGGCGATCTCCGTACGGACGTGGCGGCGCAGTGCCCTGACGTCGTCCGGGTGGGGCGGGTCGTCGGGCAGCCGGGCCGCGGTCAGCCGGCCCGCGCCGAGCGGCAGCGACACGGCGGCGTCCGGTTCCTCGTCCATGCCGTACGCGATCTCCAGGGAGCCGCCGCCGATGTCGAGGACCAGCAGCCTGCCCGCGGACCAGCCGAACCAGCGGCGGGCGGCGAGGAAGGTGAGCCGGGCCTCCTCCGCGCCGGTCAGAACGGTCAGCTCGACGCCGGTCTCGGCGCGCACGCGCGCGAGGACGTCGTCGGCGTTGCTCGCCTCGCGCACGGCCGAGGTGGCGAACGGCAGGAGGTCCTCGACGCCCTTGTCCTCGGCCGCCTGGAGCGCCTCCCGGACGACCGCGGCCAGCTGGTCGACACCGTCGGGGCCGATCGCCCCGTCCTCGTCGAGGAGCTGGGCGAGGCGCAGTTCCACCTTGTGCGAGTGGGCGGGCAGCGGGCGGGCGCCCGGGTGCGCGTCCACCACCAGCAGATGCACCGTGTTCGAACCCACGTCGAGGACACCGAGTCTCATGTACGGAACGCTACTGCCAGCGGCGGTCGCGGTGGTGCCGTCCTCGCGCTCGGGCGACTTACCCTGGAACCGTGCCAAAGACGAAAAAGGCGAAGGACGAAAAGTCGGCCAAGAAGGACAAGAAGCACATCGCGGGCGACGAGAAGGGGCTCGACTTCGCGCGCGCGTGGGTGGAGTTCCCGGATCCGGCGGACGACGAGCAGGTCTTCCGGTGCGATCTGACATGGCTGACCTCCCGCTGGAACTGCATCTTCGGCAGCGGCTGCCAGGGCATTCAGGCCGGCCGCGCGGACGACGGGTGCTGCTCGCTGGGCGCGCACTTCTCCGACGAGGACGACGAGAAGCGGGTCGCCGGGCACGTGGCGCGGCTCACGCCGGACATCTGGCAGCACCACGCCGAGGGCACGCGGAACGGCTGGACCGCCGAGGACGACGAGGGCTCCCGGCAGACCCGGCCCTTCCAGGGCTCGTGCATCTTCCAGAACCGGCCCGGGTTCGCGGGCGGCGCGGGGTGCTCGCTGCACATCCTGGCGCTCAAGGAGGGCCGGGAGCCGCTGGAGACCAAGCCGGACGTGTGCTGGCAGCTGCCGGTCCGGCGGACGTACGAGTGGATCGACCGGCCCGACGACACGCGCGTACTGCAGGTCTCGATCGGTGAGTACGACCGGCGGGGGTGGGGTCCCGGCGGGCACGACCTGCACTGGTGGTGCACGTCGGCGACCTCGGCGCACGGCGCGGGCGACCCGGTGTACGTCTCCTACCGGCCGGAGCTGGTCGAGCTGATGGGCAAGGCGGGGTACGACCGGCTGGTCGAGCTGTGCGAGGAGCGGCTGGCCTCGCGGCTGCCGTTGCTGGCACCGCATCCGGCGGATCCCGCCGCCGGTCGCTGAGACAGGGGCCCGGACCGGGGCGCCCGTTCCGTGCCGGTCTACGAGTCCGACGGGCTCGGGGTGCCGCTGTCACTGTTGCTCGGTGGTGGGGACGAGCCGTCCGTGCCACCGGTCGGGGACGGTTCGTTCGTCGTCGGGTCCGGGTCGGGCTGCGTCGGCGACGGGTCGCCGGTGGGCGTGGGGCCGGGCGGCTGCGACGTGGACGGTGACGGGTCCGGGCTGCCCGGGTCCGGGTCACCGCCCGGGTGGGACGGGGACGACGTGTCGTCGGGCGGGCCGGGGCGCGGGCCCGGGCGGGACGGGGCGGGCGCGGTGCCGTAGCCCTCGATCGCCACGACGGCGCCGGCGGGCGAGACGGCCACCCGTGCGCTCCACCGGCCGGACGGCTCGCGCAGGTGGTCGACGTACACCCTGACCGTCACCGCCGCGCCGGGGCGCAGGGTCCCCGAGGACTGGCTCAGGTAGAGCCAGGAGGCGGCGACGGACGCGGACCAGTGCACCGGGGCGTCGCCGGTCGCGGTCAGGGTGACCAGCGTGGTGTCGCCGTCGTGGTCCGCCGCCACCTCCAGGTGACCTGCCCCCTTCCCACCGGTGCCGGAGACTCCGACGACCTCCACGGAGACGTCGGCTCCGTCCTTCTCGCCGAAGCCGGTGCCCGGGGTGGTGCTCGCGTTGCCGGCGTTCTCGTACCCGTAGGCGCCGCCCGCCGACTCGCCGTCCGGGGTGTCCGGGTCCTGCGCCTCGCTGGCGCTGGCCGAGCGGCCCTCCTCGCCCTCGACTACGGGGGTCCCCCGGTAGGCCGCCCACAGAGCGAGCACCGGGGCGGCTACGACGGTGGCGACGACGGTGGTGGTGACGGCACGGGCGCGCAGACGGTCCCGCCGGGCCGCGCGATCCTTGGGGTCCATGGGGAAGCCGCGCCGGTCGAAGCGGGGGGCGGCGCCCCGCGCGCGCGGGGTGTGGGCCAGGGCGACGTGCAGCGCGGTGCGGGGGGCCTCCAGGACGGGCAGTTCGGCGGGGGTGACGCTGGTGCCGGGCCAGCGGCCGGGGATCGCGCGCTCGGCGGTGCGGCGGCAGCGGGGGCAGTCGTCGACGTGCCGGACCAGCTCGCGGCGCAGGGCGCTGCTGAGGACGTAACGGTTGTCGCCGGTGAGGCGGGCGACGCCGGCACAGGTGCCGGTCTCCACGACGGCCAGGGCGGCTCGGGTGCGTTCCACCTCGCAGGCGGCCGAGGCGAGCAGTTCCCTGGTGGCGGCGAGGTCCGTGCCGAGGACGGCGGCGACCTCGTGGGGGGCGAGGTGGTGGCGCACGGCGAGTTCGAGGGCCTCGCGCTGCTCGGGGGTCGTGCCGGCGGCCTCCGGCCAGGCGAGGAGGGCGAGTTCGGTGCGGTGCCGCTGGTGGGTCTCGTCGTTTGCGGGGGTGGTGGGGGTGGTGGGAGTGGCGGGGGCGGTGGGGGCGGTTGCGGGGCGGCCCGCCGCGTGGCTGCTCGGACGTTTCTGCTTGGCCTCGGCCAGCTTGCGCAGGCAGGCCCAGCGGGCCAGCGCGTACAGCCAGGCCCTGCGGTCGGCCGCGGGGGCGGGGCCGCGGTGGCCGCGGCGCTCGGCGATGGCGAGGACGTCGCCCAGGGCGGCGGTCGCGGCGTCGTGGTCGCAGAGCACGGACAGGCAGTACGTGAACAGGCCGTCCAGATACGCGTCGTACGCGGCGTAACGCGCGGGTGGGCGCTGCGCCGGCGGCTGTGCCAGGGCCCTTGCCGCGGTGCGGTCGCGCGCTTCCCGGTGCGCCCGGTGTGCGCCGGTCGTGCGAGTCGTGGTTTCCGGACTGCTCCTCATCACTCGGCGACCGTAGGGGGCTATGGGTGGCGCGAACTGGCGCGTTGGGCACTTTTAATCCGTACGGGTGAAACGATCCCTCATAAGGGGACAGTAAGCCGTTCTTCCGTGGCGGGGGCGGGGCCGGAGTCGTCCGTTCGGGGTGCCTGCGGCGGCCTGTGGGGGTTGGGTGGGGGTGCGCGTAGCGCCGTTTGTCCGGTGGGTGGGTCGGGGGGGGGGCGGGGGGGGGGGGGCGGCCGGAGAGCGCCGCCGCGGGGGGGGAA
>NZ_JBHWKU010000058.1:0-19782 GCF_042730645.1 Streptomyces sp. NPDC059906 | reverse complement strand
CACCTACGTCGAAATCGACGGCGCACCCCACGGCCTCCTCACCACCCACACCACCGAAATCAACGAAATCCTCCTCGACTTCCTCGCCCGGTGACCCCACCACACCACGCGACACTCATCCACAACTAGACGACCGGTCTAATGGGTGATACCGTGTCAGATATGAAAACAATTCAAGGTGACGCCCGTGAGAGCATTCTCCGGGCGGCCCGACAAATCCTGCCCCACAAGGGGTTCGCGTCGGTGGGCCTCGCCGAGATCCTCACTACCGCCGGGGTGCCGAAGGGGTCGTTCTACCACTTCTTCGGCTCCAAGGACGCCTTCGGCGAGGCGGTGATGCAGGGCTACTACGCCGACTACCTGGACAACATGGACCGCATCCTCGCCGAGCCCGGCCTGACCTCGGCGCAGCGGCTGATGAACTACTGGCAGTACTGGCGCGAGACGCAGAGCGTCGACGTCTACGAGGGCAAGTGTCTGACCGTCAAACTGGCCGCGGAGGTCTCCGACCTGTCGGAGTCGATGCGGCTCGCGGTGAAGGAAGGCACTGCCGGCCTGATCGACCGGCTGGAACGGACGATCACGGCCGGTCTGGAGGACGGGTCGCTCACGATCGACGCCTCCGCCCGCGACACCGCCCAGGCCCTGTGTGACATGTGGCTCGGGGCGAGCCTCATGGTCAAGGTCCACCGCGACAACAGCCCCTTCGACGCCGCGATGACGGTCACTCGTCAACTGCTGCAGGTCGCACCTCGACCCTGAACGTCCATCCGGAATCCGGTCGTCTCTTGCACCTCGCTAGAGACGACCGGTCTACTCTCTTCGGGTACCGCGTCGCAGGCCAACGAGGAGACGACTCCGCCCCGCCGACTCGGGCCGATGACGGGGGACTGGGCCTGGATCAGGACAGGAGCTCTCGTGTCATGGCGATCATGGCGCGCGCCGCGGCGCCCTGGGCGCGCTCGGAGGGAAGGGCGAGAGACAGCGGCCACTCCAGGTTCGCGTCGCTGACGGTCAGCGTGGCGACGTCCTGTGCGTCGCCCAGGACGAACCGTGGCAGCAGTGCCACACCGAGACCGTGGCGGACGAAGTCCACTCCGGTGGCCACGTCGGTGATCTCGATGGCGACGCGACGGGCAACGGAAGCGTCCGCGAACACGCGGTCGGTGACCGTTCGGTTGCCGTATCCCCGGGGGGAGTCCACGAAGTCCATGCCGGCCAGTTCGGCGACGGTCACCTGACGCCGACCGGCCAGGGGATGGGCGAGCGGGACCACGAGGTCGAGCACGGAAGCGGTCAGGTCGATCAGGGTGAGACCGGCCGGACGAGGGCCGGGCAGGGAGACGAAGGCCAGGTCCAGGCGTCGTTCCAGCAGCGCGTCGACCAGGCCCTGGGAGCCGGAAGGGGCTGCGCTGGTCTGCAGCAGGACGCCCGGGTAGCGCTGGTGGAACGCACCGAGGAGGGCGGGCAGGTCGATGAGCCGGATCGACGTCATGGTTCCCACCCGGAGGGTGCCGCGCAGTCCGCCCCGGACTTCGGACACCGCGTCGGCGGCCTCGCGCGCGGCGTCCAGGGCGATGCGGGCACGTGGCAGCAGCGCCGTGCCCGCGTCGGTGAGCAGCACGCGCTTGGAGTTGCGGTCGAGAAGCGTCGCGCCCAGTTCGCGTTCCAGGGCTTTGATGGTGGCCGAAACCGCGGACTGGACGATGTGGAGGCGGATGGCGGCGCGCGTGAAGTTGGATTCTTCGGCCACGGCGACGAAGCACTCGAGCTGGCGGAGTTCCATAGGTCAAGCATCACACAGAGAGATGATCACGGTATCCAACTTTCGTTGGACGGGATAGCTGAGGGGAGCGATTCTGTTCATTGTTCAAGTAAAAGTTCTTCGGGATCGGAGTCCCCCATGGCACACACGGCGACCTCATCACACCAGCCCATCACCGGGGGGAACGTGACCACGCGTCACCGCTCCGAGTCCCGGCGCCACGGCATCGGCTTCTCGCTGATCGCCTTCACCTTCCTGACCGCGATGGCCTTCTCCACGGTGCCCACCCCGCTGTACCCGCTGTACATGGCGCGGGACGGGTTCTCCACCTTCATGGTCACCGTCGTCTTCGCCACCTACGCGGTCGGCGTGGTGATCAGCCTGCTGCTGGCCGGTCACGTCTCCGACTGGACAGGCCGCAAGAAGATCCTTCTGCCGGCGATCGCCCTCGAACTGGCCGCCGCGCTCCTCTTCATCACCACCACGTCGCTTCCGGGCCTGCTCGTAGCCCGCTTCATCACCGGCTTGGGCGTAGGCATGATCACCGCGACGGCGACGGCACACCTCCACGAACTGCACAGCGCACACAGGCCGGGGGCGTCGCCGCATCGCTTCGAGCTGGTGTCGACAGCGGCCAACATCGGTGGCCTGGGCGTCGGTCCGCTCGTCGCCGGCGTTCTCGCCCAGTGGGTCGCCGTGCCGCTGCGCACCCCCTACATCGTCTTCGCCGTCCTGCTCGTCCTCGGTCTCGTCGCCGTCGCCCTCACGCCGGAGACGGTCGAGGAACAGTTCGCCAAGCCGACCTACCGGCCTCAGCGCATCAGCATCGATCACGGCGACCGCGCCCGCTACCTCGCGGCTGCTGCAGGCGCCTTCGCTTCCTTCGCCGTGTTCGGCCTGTTCACGTCCGTGGCTCCCGGCTTCGTCGCAGGGACTCTGCACCAGTCCTCACGTGCCCTGGCCGGGCTGATCGTCTTCGCCGTCTTCGGCGGCGCGGCGGTCGCCCAGAGCGTGACAGCGCGACTGTCCACCGACACGAAGCGCCGACTGGGTCTTTCGTCGCAGGCCGCAGGCGTCGGCATCCTGGTCGTCGGCATGTACACCGCCAACCTGGCCGCGTTCCTCATCGGCGGTGTGATCGCGGGCATCGGGGCGGGCGTACTGTTCAAGGCCGCTCTCGGCACGATTGCCGCCGCGGCCGTCCCGGCCAAGCGCGGTGAGGCCCTCGCAGGGCTCTTCCTGATCGCCTACCTCGGGCTGACCCTGCCTGCCGTCGGTATAGGCGTGGCCACCCTCAGCGCCTCCGCCACCACCGTCATGACCTGGTTCGCGTCGCTCCTTCTCGCCCTGCTCGCCACCGTCGCGGTGCTGGCGCGGCGCCGGCCCGCGACTCGCTGACCGGGGCGGCGGCACTCCCCGATGCCGCAGTTCCTCCACCGCGGGAAGGCACGGTACGAAGGTCCCCACTGGTGGGGACCTTCTCCGTCGTGGTGAGAGGTCTACGCAATTTACACCGACGCGAACGGGCCGCCCGGGCCGGGACAGTGTTCCGGTGAAACGACGCACAATGCTGAAGGCCCTCGGGTACGGAGTCGGAGGTTCGGTCGTCCTGGCCGGTGGCGGTCTCGGTGTCTACTACTACACGGCGAAGCTGGACACGGTCGGCAAGGTCTCCTTCGACAAAGCCCTGAGGATCCCGCCGCTGGCGAAGTCGACGACCAACGCTTCGGGTGCCCGGGTCTTCACGCTCGGCATCCAGTCGGGCGAGACCCGGTTCAAGGGCGGGGCGGCCACCCGCACCTGGGGCGTGAACGGCACGTACCTCGGTCCGACGATTCGCGCGCGGCGCGGCGAACGGGTCGAGTTCGCGGTGAGCAACGGACTGGACCAGGACACGTCCCTCCACTGGCACGGGATGCACCTGCCCGCGGCCATGGACGGCGGACCGCATCAGGTCGTCACGGCCGGAGCGACCTGGCGGCCGCGGTGGACGATCGACCAGCCCGCCGCGACGCTCTGGTACCACCCGCACGTACACGGCTCGACCGCCGATCACATGTACCGGGGCCTCGGTGGGCTGTTCATCGTCGATCCCGAGGACACCGAGGTGTCGCGGCTGCCGTCCCAGTACGGCGTCGACGACATCCCGATGATCGTTCAGGACCGGGCGTTCGACGGGGACAACCAGTTCGAGATGCGGGAACCGCTGATCGGCGGCGCGCTGGGCGTGATAGGCGACGAGGTGCTCGTCAACGGCACGATCGGTCCGTACGTCGACGTCACGACCAGGCTCGTACGGCTGCGGCTGCTCAACGGGTCCAACGCCCGCCTGTACAACCTCGGGTTCTCCGACGACCGCACGTTCACCCTCGTCGCCACCGACGGCGGCCTGCTCGCCCGGCCGTGGAACACCGAGCGCCTGTACCTCTCGCCCGGGGAACGCGTCGAGATCGTGGTCGCCTTCAAACCGGGGGAGCGGGTCGAACTGCGCTCCTACCCGTCCGAGTACGGCGGCACCCTGGGACGGATCAACGGCTTCGACGACCGGCTCGACATCTGCCAGTTCCGGGCCGCGGCCACCCTGTCCGACAGCGCCGACATCCCTTCCACGCTCGGTACCGCGCCGGACCTCGCCGGCGAGAAGGTCGCCCAGGAACGCTCCTTCGCACTCGAGTCGGACAAGATCAACGGCAAGTCGATGGCGATGGACCGCATCGACTTCGGGGTCCGCGTGGACACCGTCGAGGTGTGGGACGTGGTCAACGACAACGGCTTCATGCACAACTTCCACGTCCACGACGTGCAGTTCCAGGTGCTGACGGTCGACGGCGGGAAGCCGGAACCACACCTGCAGGGCTGGAAGGACACCATCCTGCTGCCACCGGGAAAGCACTTCCGGCTGGCGTTGCGCTTCCGCGACCACACCGACCCGAACATGCCGTACATGTACCACTGCCACCTCCTGCAGCACGAGGACAACGGAATGATGGGCCAGTTCGTGGTCCTGGACGACGGCGAGAAGGTCGGCGTAGTGCCGCAGCAGTCGCACCACCACTCCTGAATCCGCCGCCACACGCGCGAGGGGCAACCACCGGGGGGCCTCCCCCCTGGACTGCCCCTGGACCGGCCCGATGACTTACGCGCTGTAACCTCTGGTCTGTGCAGACGTCGGTTCCCCCCTCCCGTCCGCTGCTCGGCAGGAAGTACGAGACGCGGCGCCTCCGTGAGCTGATCGACGCGGCACGGGCAGGCCGGGGCGGCGCCCTGGTCCTGCGTGGTGAGGCGGGGATCGGCAAGAGCGCGTTGCTGGAGCACGCGGAGCGGATGGCTTCCGGATTCCGCGTGCTGCGCGCGGGTGGGTCCGAGCTGGAGGCAGAACTGCCCTTCGCCGCGCTGCACCAGCTCTGCCTTCCGCTGCTGGGTCACCTGGGCGAACTGCCCGCCGAGCACCGCCGGGCGCTCCGGGGCGCTTTCGGGCCGGCGTCCGGGACACCGGACGTGTTCCGGGTCGGTCTGGCGGCCCTGGGCCTGCTGACGGCATCGGGTCAGGAGCGCCCGGTACTCTGCGTGGTCGACGATGCGCACTGGCTCGATGCGGCCTCGTCGAAGGCGCTGGCGTTCCTCGCCCGGCGGGTCTCCGCCGAGTGCGTCGCCATGGTGTTCGCCGCCCGGCTGCTGCACGAGACCTGCGAGCTGGACGGCCTGGACGGCCTGGACGGCCTGCCGGGCCTGAGTGTCGACGGGCTGGACGACACCGACGCACGAGCACTGCTCACCGCGCAGAGCCACGAGACGCTCGACGCACAGGTGCGTGACCGGCTCGTGGCCGAGGCGCGGGGGAACCCACTGGCTCTGCTCGCCCTGCCCAGAGCCGGCGGGTTCGCCCCGCCGCGGCCCGCCTCCGTGCCCACCCGGATCGGACACGAATTCCGGGCCGTCCTCTCCCGTCTGCCCGTACAGGCGCGGCGCCTGCTCACGGTTGCCGGGGCCGACCCGACCGGCGACCCCGGGCTGCTCTGGCCCGCCGCGCGCGCCCTGGACATCGACCTGCCGACCGCCGGTGCGGCAGCCACTGCGACCGGGCTGGTCGAGTTCGGCACCCGCGTGCGCTTCTACCACCCTCTGGCGCGTGCTGCGGCATACGACGCCGCCTCGACGCAGGAGCGGCGGCTGGCCCATCGGGTGCTTGCCGACGCCACCGACCCGGTCGCCGACCCCGACCGGCGTGCATGGCACCGCGCCCAGGCCACCGCCGTCCCCGATGAGGACGTCGCCGCCGAGCTGGAGCGTTCGGCCTCCCGGGCCCAGGCACGTGGCGGCGCGGTCGCCACGGCCGCCTTCCTCGAACGGGCGGCGGAGCTGTCGCCCGACGCCGCACAGCGGATCGAACGGACCCTCGCGGCCACCCGCGCTCACCTCGACGCGGGCGCGCTCAACAAGGCGGCCGCACTGCTCGGTACCGCCGACAACCCGGGTCCGGACGAGCTCCAGCAGGCGGAGACGGACCTGCTGCGGGGCAGGATCGCCCTCGCCCGGGTCGACGACGGCGAGGGCCTGGCCTGGATGCTGCGGGCCGCGCGACGGCTTGCGCCCCTGGACTCCGGGCGCTCCCGGGAGAGTTACCTGGAAGCACTCGAAATGAGTCTGCTCGTCGGACGCGCGAACGGAGTGACGACCGCGGTCCTCGCCGAGGCGAAGTCCGCTCCGCCGCACCCACCGGACATCCTGGACGCGCTCGACGTCCTGGCCGTGCACGGGCACCGGGCGGCCGTCCCCCTGATCAGGGAGGCCCTCGACGGACCGGACGGCCCCCTGTGGACCCGGCACCCCGCGCTCGCGATCATCCTCACGGCCGAGCTGTGGGACCCGGACACCCACGAGCGGATCATCGAGGGGCTGCTGGAGTCGGGCCGTGAGTCGGGATCACCGCTCGTCCTGCGGCTCGGTCTCGCGCAAGCCGCCACCGCCGCAGCGCTCACCGGCGACCTCGACAAGGCCATGGCCATGATCGCCGAGGAGCAGGCGATCGCCGACGCGACCGGTACACCTCCGGTCACCTACCACCGGCTGCAGTTGGCCGCGATGCGCGGACGCCGCGAGGAGGCGACCGCGCTGTTCGAAGCCGTGCTGGCGACGGCCCCCGCCACCGGGCAGATGATCTCCAACGTTCACTGGGCGAGCGCCGTGCTCAACAACGGCCTGGCCCGCTACCCGGACGCCCTGGCCGCCGCACGGCGTGCCACGGCCGACGGGGACCTCTTCACCGCGGGGTTCGCCCTGCCGGAGTTGGTGGAGGCCGCCGTACGCTGCGGCGAGCACGCAGCGGCCGCCTCCGCGCTGGCGTCGCTGACGGAACGCACCGAGGCCTGCGGAACTCCGACGGGCCTGGGGATCGCCGCCTACGCGCGAGCGCTGGTGACGGGAGCGGAGAGCGACTACCGGGAAGCGATCGCTCATCTCACCGGCACCCCGATGCTTCCCTACCGGGCCAGGGCCCACCTCCTGTACGGGCAATGGCTGCGGCGGCAGGGCCGCAGGCAGGACTGCCGGCCTCAACTGCGCACCGCGCACGAGCTGTTCACGGGCGCTGGGCTGGAGGCGTTCGGCCGGCGTGCGGCCGACGAACTGCGCGCCACGGGGGAGACGGCGCGCAGCCGCACCGATCACGCTCGCGACCAACTCACCATGCAGGAACTGCACATAGCGCGGCTGGTCGCCACCGGCGCGACCTCGAAAGAGGTGGCCGCCCGGCTGTTCCTCAGCCCACGCACCGTGGACGCCCACCTGCGCAACGTCTACCGCAAGCTGGGCATCAACTCCCGCAGGCAGCTCAGGGAACGTACCGACCTGCGGCCTGTCGCCCAGTGACCTGGGCGTCCTGGCCGCGCGGATCGACAATCTTTGTGCAACGGCACGGTCAGCGGCCCGTGCCAGCCTGAGCGCATGATGAAGGATCACGGCGAAGCGCTCGCCCTGGGGGTGGAAGCGCACCGCGCCGCCCGTGAGGACGGATTCTCCTCCTCGCCGCGGGACATGCTCGCTCTGCGTCCCGGAATGCGGAACAGCAAGAAGTACCGCGAACAAGGGCTGTGGCGGGATGAAACGTTCCTGGACGATGTGCGCCGGTGGCGTGACGAGACGCCGGAGAGCACGGCCATCTCCGCACGCTCGACCGGATTCCAGGCGGGAGACCGTGGTCTCACGTACCGTGAATACGCCGAGAGTGTCGAGCGTTTCGCCGCGGCGCTGTACGAGCTCGGTGTCGGTCCTGGTCAGGTTGTCGCCGCGCAGCTGCCGAACTGGTGGCAGGTCAACGCGCTGACACTGGCCTGTCTCAGGGTCGGGGCCGTCTTCGCGCCGATGATCACGACGGTCCGAGAGCGTGAGCTGGAGCGCATGCTGAGGGGACTCGGCGCCTCCGTGCTCGTCACGACAGACCAGTGGGAAGGCTTCGACCACGCGGCCGCGGCGGCTGCCATGGCGCCCCGGCTGCCCGCCCTCAGGCACCGGGTCGTACTCGGTTCCCGGGTGAGGCGTGACGAGATCGACTTCGTCCGGTACTTCCAGGACACGCCGTGGGAGCGTACACATCCCATGGCGCTGGAGGATGCCCGGCACGACCCGGACCGCGTCGCGTTTGCCATGTTCACGTCTGGCACCTCGGGTGCCCCGAAGGCGATCCTGCACAGTTGCAACACCCTGTACGCCTCCATGGCCCCTCGCGTTGCCGGGAGCCGGTTCTCGGGCCAGGACCAGTACGACGCGCAGGATGCGTTCTACACCCCCCATGCCCTGACCCATGTCATGGGACTCGGGGTAGGCCTGCTCGGGTCGCTGATGACGGGCGGGACCTGCGTCATGACGGATGTGTGGGACCCGGCCGGCGCCTTGGAGTGGATGGACAGGACGAGAACCACTCTGCTCCTCGCCGCCCCGGTCTTCGTTTCCCAGCTCCTTGCCGCCGCGGCACCGGGTGCGTCCGCCCCGTCGGCCCTGCGCATCGTGTACTGCGGCGGGGCACCGGTACCCGTCCGGCTGACAGCCGACGTGCGGACGGTTCTGGGGGTTCCTCTGCGTACGGGATGGGGGATGACCGAGATTCTGTCCGGTACCACGACCACTCCGGGTGACTCCGACGACTGGGCCGCCCGGAGCTCCGGGCGCGCTGTGCCGGGCGTCGAGATCGACCTGCGGGCCGACGGGGAGATGCACGGCGAGAACCCGGGTCGGCTCTTCGTCCGCGGCGCCGGGCTGTGCCTGGGCACCCTGGGCCGTGACGGGGGAGAGGCCGTACTCCTGGAGGAACGGAACGACGGCTGGTACGACACCGGGGACTTCGCCATTCCCGACGGAGGCGGCGGTATACGTCTGGCCGGGCGGGCCGTGGACAGGATCGGCGCCGGCTTCATGATCCCGGTACTGGACGTCGAGGATGCCCTGCGGGGCCATCCCGCCGTGGCGGACGTGGCCCTGATCGGTCTGCCGGACGGGACCCCGGGTGGCGAGCTGGCCTGCGCCGTCGTCGTGGCGACGCCAGGCACATCGGGCCCCGCTCTCGCAGACCTCCGCGCCTGGCTCACGGAACAGGGCATGACCGAGTGGTACCAGCCGAGCAGGGTGGAAGTGGTGGCGGCCCTTCCCCGTACGTATACCGGCAAGGTCCGCAAGGAGCTTCTCAAGCGCTGGCTGCTGGGCGAAGCGGACTTGACCGCCGAGTAGCCGCGGCCGCCGGACACCGATGCCGTGGACCGGCCGGTCCGGAGGGGCGGAAACGTCTGAAGCATCCCCTCGCGCGCGGGTCTCGGCCAAGGACGCCGCCGTCCCGCGAACCGGCTGGATCCCGTCACTTGGAAGGGCAGCGTCACATGGTGCTGAAGGTCGACGTTCCGATGTCCCTCGTCCACGGCGACGCGGACGAAGGGTACGGCGCCGTCGTGGACGCGTTCCGGCGAAACTTCGCCGAGGGCCGGGAAGTCGGTGCCGCGTGTGCCGTCTACCGGGACGGGGCCAAGGTCGTGGATCTCTGGGGCGGCTACCGCGACGGCTCGCCCCGACAGCCGTGGACCGAGAACACACTGGTGCCGGTGTTCTCCACCACCAAGGGGGTCGCATCGCTGGCGGTCGCGGTCGCCCACGCCCGTGGACTGCTGAGCTACGACGCGAAGGTGGCCGACTACTGGCCCATGTTCGCCGCAGCCGGCAAAGGCGACGTCACCGTGCGCCAATTGCTGTCGCACCAGGCCGGGCTTCCGGTCATCGACCGGCCGCTGCAACTGGCGGATCTGGCGGTTCCGGACGTGCTGTCGTCGGCACTGGCCCATCAGCGCCCGGCGTGGACACCGGGTACCCGGCACGGCTACCACGGCCAGTCGCTGGGCTACTACGAAAGCGAGCTGATCCGCCGGGTGGACCCCCAAAGACGCAGCCTGGGACGGTACTTCGCGGAGGAGGTCGCCGCCCCGCTCGACGCGGAGTTCTACATCGGCCTGCCTTCGACAGTGGACCCGGAACTGATCGCCCGGATCCACGGGTTCACCACTTTCGAGATGCTCCTGCACATGGGCCGGATGCCGCTGCCCTTCGTGCTGGCATTCAGCAACCCGCGCAGCCTCGCGGCCAGGGCGTTCAGCAACCCACGGGATCTGGGCAAGGTCGAAGCCTTCAACCGCCCGGACGTGCACGCCGTGGAGATACCCGCTGCGAACGGCATCGGCGAGGTGCGTTCGATCGCCCGCCTGTACGGTGACGCCGCGACCGGAGGCAAGGCCCTTGGCCTGGACGCGGCCACGATGGCCGCCCTCACCCAGATGGCTCCGCCGCCTCGCGACGGGGCTCGGGATCAGGTACTGCGCGTCGACACCTCGTACTCCCTCGGCTACATGAAGCCCTTTCCCCGGTTCCGCTTCGGATCCTCCGCCGGCTCCGCCTTCGGCACGATGGGGCTGGGCGGATCCTTCGCCTTCGCCGACCCGGACACCGGCGTCGGATTCGCCTACGCCATGAACCGATGCGGCTTCCACCTGTGGGACGACCCACGTGAGGTGGCGCTCCGCGACGCACTGTTCTCCACCGTCCTGGGCGAGGCGCGGCAGCGCCCGGACCCGCACCGACGGTAGTCCGCCGGACGAGACTCACCCGGGGCAAGGACGCGTGTGTGACGTGGTGTCGGTGGCTGCTTCTACTGTTGCCCCATGGGGAACTACTTTCAGACCGTCGTCGATCTCGACGCCACGCATGCGGACGCCCGGACCCTGGCGGACCGCGGGCTCGACTGGCTGGTCAGGGAGGGGATAGTGCGGGCCGAGCGCACCGACTGTGTTCTCGGGGCGCCGTTGGGGCATCCGCCCGGTCCCTCCTGGGCCAAGGCGGTCGGTCAGGAGGACTGGGAACCCGGCGACGGACTCAGGGTGGAGACCGGCCGCACCGTGTTCAACTGCGGTCAGGGCGAACCCATGTTCGCGGTGTGCCCCCATTGCGCCGGTCGGGCGGACTTCTGCACCGAACGGCTGGAGGAGATCGAGGGCGCGTGGGAACCCTTCGGCGAGGCCATCAGCGCCTGGAGCGACACGGGCAGCGCGGTGGTCGCCTGCCCGCATTGCCGGCGCCCCGGTGACCTGACCGCGTGGACCTGGTCGGACGGCTACTTCGCCTTCGGGTATCTCGGATTCGAGTTCTGGGACTGGCCCGACTTCAGCCCCGGCTTCCTCGAAGGTCTCTCCCGCGCGCTCGGGGGGCATCGCACGGTCCTCATGGAAGGCAAACTCTGAGGCAGCGGAGCCGCCTCCTCCGCCTGTCCGCCCGTCCGGGGGCACTTTCCGACGTGCCACGAGGCAGCAGAATGCGGACTCGCGGCGTCCGACGAATCTTCAGCGACGATGGGGCAGCCGCGACCGTCAGGTGTACAGAAGACGCACGGCGGTCAGCGTCTGCCAGGTCCAGCCGATCGTGAGTGAGACGCGCTGGATCAGCCCGCCCAGATCCACCCAGCCCTGACGCTGGCTGAACGCGACACTGGCCAGCGCCATCGTGGTGGCGAACAGCACACCCCTGACGATCGAGTAGAGGGCCCATCCCAGCGGGGCGGACAGGGCGAAGACGAAGCAGGCTGCGGCAAGGGCGAGGAATCCGATGAGGGAGAACAGGTCGTGCAGCGCCCCGAGGCGGGTGGGGTGCTGAAGTTGGTCGGGGGTGCCGACCGGGTAGCCACTGACCGGATCCGTGCGAAAGGCACCAGCGCCCAGCAGGCCGACCGCCCATACGCCGATCAGCAGTGCGCCCCAGCGGGAAGATCCGGTATCCCACAGGCCAACGGCGAAGAGCAGCGACAGCAGGCCTGTGCAGAGGAAGCTCGCGGTCTGCGCCAACCCGGCACGGCCGAGGGTGAGCGAACTGACGGGATGACGGAAGGGCTTGTAGCCCACACGGCTGGCACCTTCCAGCAGGTACGCGACGGTGAAGAGCGGCCCAGCAGCCATACCACAGGCAAGCAGTACTTGATTCCCCATCCTGTCAACGTAGGTTGACAGAATGGGGAATGTCAACCACGGTTGACAGGAGGGTGAAACCCACTGTGCGGCGCGAGATGCCCGGCCGGAGTCCTGGCCGTGGTCGTCAGGGCACATCACCTTCGACCAGCGGCCTCAGCTGACGTTCGATCTCGGTCATGTCGGGAGCGGCCAGGTTCGTCGTGGCCATCGCAGGGTCGACCAACAGACTGTCCGCGCAGTCCCCCGTCCCCTCCTTGCCCTTCACCTCGAACGATTTGACCAGCTCTCCCGTCGTTGCCTCGTACACCCTGTACTCATACTTCGCGGGCAAGGTCGTGAACCGGTACTTCTGGCCTGTCTCGGGGACTACGTAGGAGCAGGGCGTCCCGGACACGCCGGGCACCTCGTGCTCGTACTCACAGACGACGAGTTGCACCGACCTGAACACGTACTGCCCGCCGTCCAGCGGAAACGTCCACGTCTTGGGCAGGGCTTGACGTGTACCGTCACCCCCCTGAGGGCCATCGACGTGAACGTGATGCGGCCCCGGCCCACGGTATTCGCTCCCCTCTTCACTCAACCGCGACGGGACGATCGCCTCAGTGTCAGCACTGCGGGACGGACAGAACTGGTAAGTCAGCTCCTTGCTGAAGATCACGTCAAAGTAGCTGAGCGCCCCGAACAGGGCCCCCGCGGCACCCAGGACAAGGCCGACCGACAGAAGCGCCCACCTTCTGTTCCTGCTCCGGCTCAATCGGTCCTTCACTGAATCCGCTCCCCTCAACAGGCCCTCACTCACCGACCATGACGGCCCATCAAACAGTCGACCTCCAACAGAGCGCCCACAAGAGGCCGGTGGGTCACAATGCCTCGGCAGGCGGCGCGCAGAGCAGAACCCATTCACATCGCGCAGCTGCCGCAGCCCACCTCGTCTGCGTCACCCGTCGCCTTGGCCCGCGGTAAGAACATGCGCCGGCGCCTGCAAGTGCATGCGGGACCACCGGTTCACATCCTGAGGCGCCACCCCGGCAGGCAGCCGCCGAAAGCCCACCACAGTGATACGTGCAGATTCCAGAGTTGGCGCGCGTATGCCTGCGCTCCTACATCCGGCCTCCGCCGCGCTGTGTAACCGCCGAATCGGCAAGTGGCACAAGCTGAGGGTCGCCGACGGTCCTGAGGGGGCACCCCGAGGAACGGAGCGCTTGCGCGAGTACCGCAGGGCTTCCCCGAACGGCGGGTTCCTTTGCCGGTTCCTTCCGTTGTACAGAGAATGCGCAGCCGCCGCAGGGATCTGACCTGCATAAATGCTTGCTCGATTGGTACCTAGGGATGCCGATACATGTCGTCAGTGGTCATGTCGTCAGTGGTCATCGAAGGAACCAGTCGGTTCTCGAGATGCCCCATGGCGACATGACGCAGTAGGTCATCGAAGGAACCTCAGGATTCCTTCGATGACCTTCAGTGACATGACGGTATGGGTACGTGAAGGAAACGCCACGCGACGAAGGGCCTGACCATGGCACGCAACAGTCCATATCCAGAGCTCGAAGCCCTGCAGGCGCGCATAAGCGATCTCTCTCACCTCAAGCAAAACATGCTGATGACCTACGCGGTCCTGGGCGGCTTGGACGAGCGCACCGCGGCCGAGCTGGCTGAGCTGATCGGCGTACCCGCACCGCACTTCTCCCGGGCACGACGCGAGCTCGAGGCAGCGGGCTATCTGGAGTGCACGCACACCATGGGTCAGGTGAAGTTCTTCCGCCTGGGCGAGGCGGCAACCGCGCGTCAGGTCGTGGTCCCCCTGCTGAACCGACCGACCGGCTGAGCAAGCACAGCAGCAGGCAAGGATGGGAAGCGATCCGACGTGACAATTCCGGCGGGCCGCCGAGGGCCGCCGGGGTCACGGCGGCGGAGCGGAATGCCCGCTAGCGCGGCCGGGCGTTCCGATGCTGGTCGCCCGCCTGCTCCAAGGCGGTCTCGTAGGCGTGCATGGCGGTGATGACTGTGGCGCGTTCCGCGGGGTCTAGACCGCGCATGACGCGTTCCCAGGCAGAGGCGCTGCCGGAGAGCCATTCGCCGATCGGCGCGGCGTAGGCGGGGGCGATGGCGACGATGCGGCGGCGGCGGTCGGCGGGATCGGCAGTGCGTTGCAGGACGCCCGGCCGTGACAAGTCGCTGACCATGAGGCTGACGGTCGTCGGGGCCACCTCCAGCCGAGCGGCCAGTTCGTTGACGCTGGTGGGGCCGTCGTACTCCAGGTGCGCCAGCAGTGCGAGGTGTCGCGGTGCCAGGTCCAGAGCCTGGAGTGCCGGCGGTATGGGCAGGCGCTTGGCGCGGCCCACAAGCCGCGGCATGAGCAACAGCAGGGTGCGGACAGCCTCGTTGACGGCTGGACCGTCCGATTCCGTGGACATCGGTTACCTCTTCCGGATACCTTTGAAAGCAAAGGCTTTGAATTCAAAGGGAACGAGGTTTACTATGCCGCATCTGACGGTCCACCTTCCGGAGAACAGGCTGACGGGGAACGAGCCCCTGCTCGTCGCCGCACTGACCGACGCTGTTATCGACGTCTATGGGGAATGGGCCCGCGACCTTGTCAACATCCGCCTGGCCGGAGTCCCCGCAGGCCGTTTCGCCCAGGGCGGCAAGGCCGTGGACACAAAGGCCTCGGTGGTCCTGGGAGTCCGCGCCGGTCTCTTCGACCGCCCCGATGCCGACCAGACGACCGCACGCCTCGGCGCCGCGCTCACCGACGCGATCACGCAGGTCGTCGGTGACGACCTCCGCGCCGGCACCATGGTCGAACTCGTCGCGTCACCGCCGGAACGTACCTTCGTCGGCGGCGTCCTCACCGTGTGACCTCTCATCCGGGCCACCTCACAACCCGGCTGTGCACGGGATCAGCAGCCGGTAGTCGGGGTGGGACGGTCTCCGCCGTGCTTCCGCGTCGGCTTCATCGGGCTGGCGGGGGTGGTCTTCACGCTTGCTCGCCGAGGCAACGGATTCCGGCCTGGGTGCTGTTGTGCCGACCCGGCTGAGAGCTACCGCGGACCTGCGCACCGACCGGTGAGCGGACGGTGCGGCCCACCGTATTGCGCACCGCGAGGCCCGGCCGGGTGCGGGGCACCATGAACCTGACTGAAAGTGTCGATGAGTTTCAGCAACACCTCCGACGGCCGTGAGCGGCTCAGGTTCTTGAGCCTTGACAGGTCCAGGTGGCGCCCTGCCACTCTTGCGGACGCCGCCTCCGAGGCGGGTTCTTGTACCGCTGGCCTGGGAGCGTGTCGGAGTGCTTGCCGGTGTGATCGATTTCGTCGTGAGTCTCCTCATCCCGGACTTCAGCGGACGGCGGGAGCGGAGACAGGCGCGCGTCTTCGATTCGGGCGGCGAGGTCGTCTTCGAAGCCTGCCTGCTCGGTGATCAGGGGTACTGCCGCGCAACGATCATCTTCATCGCCGCGTCCCGCGTCTCCCTGCATGTCGCACCCACAGAGGTGAAAGAGCTCGGTCGCTTCCGCCTGCCCTCGGAACGCCTCGAATTCAGGCAGGCCAGGGACCGTAGGAAGAGTGACCCCCGGATCGTGCGCCCCTACTGGACAATCTTGGAATGCCGCGACGGAGAGAATGAGGTCCTGATCGCGTGCGCTCCGCAGAACGCGCGATATGTGACGGCTGCCTTGGCGTCCAAAGACCGGGATTCGCAGGCCAGCGACGATCAGAGCGACTGACTGATGTGTCCAGTCGCCTTCAGGTAGCGGCCGAGTGATCGGCTTTGCTCCGGGTGTGGGCGAGTCGGTAAGAGTCGGTTCCGGTCTCGGTCGGCGACGAGTGGTGTCTCCAATTGCAGACACCACTCACTCCAGTCGGACAACCCGGCGTCCCTGTGGCCTACTGTGCCCCTGCCGCCGGCCGAAGACCCGCCGCCGCGCCGCTGGGTGTGGTCGGCGATGCCCCCGTCCGAACGCCAGGACCGGCTGCGCGAACTGCGCACCTACGAGGGCGAGAAGACGCCGGACCGCGAGTTGGCCGAGGCGGAGGTCGTGCGGATGACCGCCGAGCTGGACCCGCCGTTGTAAAGGGGGCCGCGGCAGGCGCGGCCGGTGCCCGGCCGGCACGCAGTCGAAGCGCTGGCGGACGGTCGCCGGGCCCCTGTCACCCGCACGTCGTCAGTACGCCCCGATCGACCAGAAGACCCCCACCTCGTCATCGGTCACCGCGATCAGGCCCAGCTCGTCGAAGAGGTCGAGGCCGTCGACGTACTCGGAGGTGAGGAAGCGGTGGGATTCGGTGCCCTGGAGGCCCGCTGCGAGGAAGTCCGGAGCCGGGTCGCAGGCGGCGGTCTTCGCGTTGGTCCAGCAGCGCGCGGCGGGGCCGTACCGGCCGAGCAGGGTACGGGCGTCCGCCAGCACAGCGTCCCGGTCCGGGCGGGAGCGGACGGGAGCGGACTCCGACTGCCATTCCTCGGCCATGACGGCGAGCGCTGCGACCGCGGCCTCCGCCGTGAGGGGGTACAGACGGCGGGTCAGTACCGACGCGTCCGGAGGGTCGAAAGGATACGCAGGCACCGTGTGACGGGCGCTGTCGGTGCAGTCCCAGCCCAGCCGGACCCAGCCCCGGGGGTCGGGGACCGACCGGTGCAGCACGGCGCGGACGTCGTGCGCCCAGTCCTCGTACCGCCGAGGACCAGTGGCGACGAAGACGTTCGTGTCGTCGAGCAGCCGCAACGCCGCCGCGTTCCACGGGCACCGGCGCGAGCGGAACTCCGCCAGCAGGCTGCCGACCTGACGGACGAAGACGTCGTTCGGCTCGCGGGGGAGGCACTGGAGCCGGGCGAGGGCCCAGCGGGCGAGCCCACCCTCTCCGCCTGCCGCGAGTGGGACCGGACCCCGCGGGAGAGGGAGGTCCGTACCGCGCCACAGAGCCTCCAAGTGCGCATCGAGCAGATCCAGGGCGGTCCGGTCGGCAGGAAGGGACATCTCGCCACCCTATGCAGGGCGAGGCCGACATGAGGAAGCACCGCGATGACGCAGCCGACCATCACCGACCTCGACACCGCCCTGGGCCCGGGCCAGGGCGACGGCGTGCTCTCCGCCGCCTGGTACGCCTTCGACGCGGTGGGGCAACTGGCAGACGTCCTCGCCCTCGACGAGAAGGGACGTCTCCTGTGGGCTTCACCGGCCCTGGCAGGTGCCGTCCATGACGTCCGCGCCGCACGCGAGCACGGCATCATCGACGCCCTCGCCGAGGCCGGCATCACCTGCTGGGCGGACAAGGGCACCAGGGCGCAGATGGCACGGTTCGTCTCCCTTACCGCGGCCGATGGGACCGCCTCTCCACGGGTCAGCATGCCGTCAACCGGTCCCATGCGAAGGTCCGGGCTCTGGTCGAGCAGGCCATCGCCACTTTCAAGTCCTGGCGGCTCCTCCGCAAGCTCCGCTGCTCGACGACCCGGATCACGGGCCTCGTCCAAGCTGTCCTCACCCTCCACCTGGCCGGCTCAGACTGAGGATGGAAATGCGCAGTGTTCTCGCCGGTGAGTCGGCGGGCCATGAGGTCGGTCATGGCGAGGTGAGTCATGGCTTCGGAGCGCGCCGGGAGAGTCTCGCAGTCGCGGGCCAGCGGTGGAGCATCTACCAGTCGTAGGTCCGCTCGACCGTCCACCGCTTCGGGATCGAAGTGAAGCCACGGGTCCCAGGCGTGCGTTTGGTCGTGGACCCTCATTGCGTGGACAGGGTCTGTCAAACGAACGTTTTTCAGTCCCCGGCGGGGCCCGCGTGCTCCAGTCGATGTGCCCACAGAGTCCCTGGTGGGTGGCCTGCTTCAGGCCGGGCGTTCGGTGGTGAGGGTGATGCGCCCGTCTGTCCAGGCGGGCAGGCGCCGGGCGAGTTTCTTCAATGACGGGCCCCGTACGTGGTGCAGATGTACCACGAGCCTGGTGCCGAACAGCGCCTGGACGTGGGTTCCGAGGCCCCGTCCAGTGCCGGTGAACATTTCGTCGGCCGGGATGTCGGGCTGTGGGGGTTCGTTGATCCGGTACACGCACAGGGCCTGTCGGTCCGGGACCGGTCCGGGGAGAACGGCGACTGCTCGGACCGCCGGCCAGCCCAGTTTGATCACGGGGACGTATCCGAATGACTGGTGGTACGCGACTCCTTCGGGATGGAAACGGACAGCCGGGTCGTCGGGGCGGGCCGGTGTGGGCCCGCCCGTGTACGCGCGGATCGTGGTCAGCAGCGTGCTTCCGGGCCGGTAGAAGAGTGACTGCCGGTAGAGCTCTCGGTAGTGCGATGACTCGTGACCCACCTCGCGACTCCTTCACGGCTCGTCCGTAGGGCTGATAGTCGCATGAGCTGGTCGCTGGGGGTGCGTGCTGGAACGGGCCGCCTGTGATCATTGGAGACGGTTCTCTTGGTCGAAATCCCATCTACCAGGGGCTTCACCCGTCCGTCAGGCCAACTCCCTCAGCCGACACGAGAGGTTGGAAAGGGCTCACTGCCTGCGACTGACAGAAGACGGCAGAGATCCACACCGGACAGGGAGGGAACGCTGGGTGGGGTGGGGCGGGAAACGTCGGCGTACCGAAGCCACGGGGGCCGGCGACGTGTGCTCGACGAGGTTACCCACCACCGCTCTTGACCTGGAGCGCGCTCCAGATTCGAGGATGGGCGGCATGAACATCACCGGTCCTCAGGTCGTCCTCGGGACGATGGACTTCGGCACCCGTATCGCTTCCGACCATGCCTTCGCGGTCCTCGACTCTTTCGTCGCCGGAGGCGGTGTCTGGCTCGACACGGCGAACTGCTACTCGTTCTGGAGCGACCCCAGTGGCGTCGGCGGCGCCAGCGAGCGCGTCATCGGCGCGTGGCTCAGGGCCCGCCCCGGCGCGCGCGACGCGGTGCGGATCGCGACGAAGGTCCGGCAGAACCCGCTCGTCCCGCACTCCTGGCCGAAGAGCGCCGAGGGGCTCTCCGCCCGCGCCGTCCACGACGGCATGGAGGCGAGCCTGGAGCGTCTCGGCGTCGATCATGTCGATCTGCTCTGGGCCCACGCGGAGGACCGCACGGTGCCGCTGGAGGAGACGGTCGGCGCGTTCGGCGAGTTGGTCGCGAAAGGAGTGGCTCTGCGGGTCGGGGCGGCGAACCATGCTGCCTGGCGCGTCGAGCGTGCCCGGTCGTTCGCGCGGGAGCAGGGCGTGGAGCCGTGGACGGCCCTGCAACTGCGCCACTCGCTCCTCCAGCCACGCCCGTTCACTCCCGTCCCGGAGGCCGGCCACCACATGCTCACCGCCGAGGATCTGGACCTCGCCCGGTCGCAGGGGCTCGCCGTATGGTCGTACAGCTCGCTGATGTGGGGTTCTTACGTACGCGCGGACAAACCCCTTCCGCAAACCTATGATCACCCCGGGAACACCCGGGTGCTCGCGGTCCTGGACGACGTCGCGGGCGAACTCTCCACCACTCGCAACCAGGTCGTCCTCGCATGGCTGATGCGGCAGGGGATCGATCCCATCGTCGGCGCGAGCCGGGCGGAG
>NZ_JBHWKU010000057.1:0-28054 GCF_042730645.1 Streptomyces sp. NPDC059906 | reverse complement strand
GCCCGGCACCAGCGCGTGGCCTCGGCGCGACGAACCCGGTGGGGTGTCACACGGGCCGCACCGTCCGGGGCCCCGCCACCTCCGCGCCCAGCCCGGTCACCCGGCGGCGCAGTTCGCGGTCGGCCGTGACGACCAGGACGGGGCGGTGCTGCGCCGCCCGCGCGACCAGGTCGACCATGTGGTCGTCGCCGCTGCCGGGCGCCGACTCCACCCGCACGCCGGGCACGGACTCCACCCCGCGGGCCGCGCCCTCGACGACGAGCACGATGTCCAGCGGCCCGGCCCGCCCCGGCACCCCGTCCGCCGCCAGCCGGTCCCGCAGCCGCTCGGCGGCCCCGTGCCGGTCCCGCCACCAGCCGTCGGGCACCGAGCCGACGACGTTCGCGGCGTCGACGACCACGAGCGGCGGCGCGTTGTCTTCCATGCCGCCAGGGTCGCACGCCCCTGCCCGCCCTTGCCCCGTCCCCCTCCCCGCCCTTGCCCCGCCCCCGTCCCCCTCCCTGTTCTCGCCTCGCGGTCGACGGCCGTACCCGCTCGCCACGGAACCGGCGCTCCCGCTTAGAGTGAACCGGTGAATGGCGACTGGCTTCTCCTCGGCCGCGACGGCCGCCTCAGTGTGTACTT
This sequence comes from Streptomyces sp. NPDC059906, assembly GCF_042730645.1. NCBI lineage: Bacteria > Bacillati > Actinomycetota > Actinomycetes > Kitasatosporales > Streptomycetaceae > Streptomyces > Streptomyces sp. NPDC059906. The sequence goes on along the minus strand of NZ_JBHWKU010000057.1, from coordinate 27,430 downwards.
CCAGGCGGACGACGCCGCCTTGTGGCGTGCCGAGACCACACCCGGCGGGCGCTGGGAGACCCCGCGCCGGGCCGGCGGCGACCAGGGACTGCGTCCGGGCGCCCTCGCGGTCGGGCAGGGCGCGGACGGTTACGCCCACCTGGTCGCCTGGCAGCCCACCGGTGCCGACCGCTCCGGCCTCGTGCACACCACGCACTACCGGCCGCTGCTCGCGCCCCTGGACTGGCAGCCGGCCGGCCACCCCAACAAGCAGGGCGAGCGCACCGGACCTCCCACCGTCGCGGTCGACGCGCAGGGACGCGCCCACGTCTTCGTCCGCAACGGGGGCGGCGGCATGAGCATGGTGGCCCAGCGCGAGAAGGGCGGCTGGGCGCCGTGGCGGGACCTGAGGGGCAGTCGCGTCCAGGAGTCGCCCGTGGCGGTGACGACCCGGACCGGCCTGGTCGAGCTGTACGCGCCCGTGGAGAGCGGGATCCTGCACTGGAGCCAGGAGGCGGCGGGCACCCGCATGGAGCTGGGGGAGCGCCTGCACGCCGCGGTCCGCCCGGGCACCCTGCGCGCCCTGGCGACCTCCGCCGAGCACACCACGGTCTTCTTCACCGACGACGACACCGGTGAGCTGTGCGCCTGGCGCCCCGGCGGGAAACCGGCCCCCCTGATGCCCGCCGCCGGCCCCGGCCCCGTGTCCGCCGTCGGCACCGTCATAGACGGCTACGACTGCACGCTGCTCGCCCAGCGTGCGGCGGGCAGCGGCCGCGTCGCCTTCGCCGCGTACCCCTCGGAGACGGAGGGGGCGGGCGCGGCCTGGACCGAGTCGGGCCCGGCGCTGCCGTCCGACGCGAGGGTGGCCCTGGCCCTGGACGCCGACGGCCGGCTGGTGGCGGCGACCCTGTCCCCGTCGACCGGACAGCTGCTGCTGACCCGGCGGAAGGACGAGGCGGGGCTGGCGCTGGGGGCGTGGGACGCGGTCTGAGACAGCGGCGTGGATGCGGACACGTGCGAGTGGGGCACCTCGCGTCCGGCCGGCCGCCGCACGCTCTCCGTGCTTCGTTCACTACATGGTCATCCTATGATGAGCCCGCTCGGTCTCCCGTACACAGGTTCGGGGGTGGCGGACCGGCCGCGCCGAGAGTACGGAAAGGGCAGGTCTCGTCATGCGTACCAGATCCGGGCGCGGCGCATCCCGGGGCAGAGAACTCTCCGGGACGGAACAGCCGTCGGCCGAACGGTACGGAACCCGGCGCACCGTGAACGGCCGTTGGCTCGTTCTGGGCAAGGACGGCCGGCTGACCGCGTACGCGCGTACCGACGAGGGGCTGCTGCGCTGGACGGAGGCGAGGCCGGGCGGGCCCGCGTGGGCGGGTCCGGACTTCTTCCCCGTACCGCACCTGACTCACCTTTCGGTGGTTCAGGGCGCCGACACCTATGTGCACTTCCTCGGCCGGCGAGCGGTCGGCGGCAAGGGCGTCCCGCCGGTCACCGACATCGTCCACGCCATCCAGTACCAGACCGGACGTCCGGTCACCGAGTGGCGATCGCTGGGCAATCCGCACGCGGACCCGGAGAAGGCGCCCCGTCTGGGGGTGCCCGCGGTCGCCGTCAGCGCCTCCGGCCGGGTGCACGTCTTCGTGCGCAACGCGGGCGGCGGGGTGATGCTGCGCCGCGAGGCGCCCGGTGGGAAGTGGGAGCGGTGGCACGACCTCAGGGGCAGCGGGGTGCACGACGGGCTCGCCGCCCTCGCCCACACGTCCGGACGCGTCGAGCTACTGGCCGGCGCTGAGCGCAACGCCATGTGGTGGCGTCAGCACGAACCCGACGGCGAGCTTCGGCGGGAGCCGAACATGCCTGTGCGGATGGCGCCCGGAACCGCTTCGGTGATCGAGACCGGGCCGGGACGGGCGACGTACTACTGGACCGATCCGGAAGCGGGAGGCATCGTCGCACACCGCCTCGGGGGCTGGCTGGTCCCACTCGGAGGCGCACCGGCCGCCGAGCCCGTCACGGTCCTACGTGCGGTGCTCGACGGGTACGACTGCACGGTGTTGGCGCACCGCGATGTCGCCGGACAGGTGATGCTGGCCGCTTGCGGTACGGAGAACGAGCAGTCGGGTGTGTGGTGGTCGCAGACCGGCGAGTACAGCGAGACCGCCCCGGCACTGGCTGTCGACGCTCTCGGTCGCGTCGTGCTCGCGGTGCTCGGCCGGGACGGCTCGCTGCGCGTCGCCCGGCAGAGCGGCGAGCCGGGCCTGTCGATGACGCCGTCCGTGCCCGTCTGACGCCGGGGCGGGCCACTGCCCGGATCAGTCCTTCGTGCCGCCCGTGGCAGGGGACTTCTTGGCCGACTCGGGGATCTCCGAGTCGCTGCGGATCGCCTTCCACAGGGCCGTCGCCTGCGGTTCGGCGGCCACCACCCGGTTCGGATCGGTCTTGTCGTACGCCACCGGGAGCATGATCGTTTCCATGGTGGCCGGGTCGACACCGTTGAGGCTGCGGCCGAAGTCCGCGAGTTTGGTGAGCGAGGCCAGTTCGGAGTCGGTGGTGAGGGCGGAGGTGAGCTCGTCGGCGATCCTGTAGGTCTTCGTGGGGCTGCCCAGCAGATCCTGCTTCTTGATCTCGGAGAGCAAATCGATCATGAACTGCTGCTGGAGGCCGATGCGCCCCAGGTCGCTGCCGTCACCGATACCGTGCCGGGTACGGACGAACTGCAGGGACTGGGTGCCGTCGAGCCGGTGGGTGCCGGCGGTCAGGTCGAGGCCGCTGGAGGGGTCCTTGATGTCCTGGTCCACGGTGACGGTCACGCCGCCGATCGCGTCCACCAGTCCCTTGAAGCCGGCGAAGTCGATCTCCATGTAGTGGTCCATGCGGACGCCGGACATCTGCTCCACGGTCTTGACCACGCAGGCCGGCCCGACCTGTGAGTAGATGGAGTTGAACATCACGCGGGTCGCCGAGGCCACCTCACTGCCGTCGGCCTTGCTGCAGGCGGGCCGGGTGACCAGGGTGTCGCGAGGGATGCTGATGGCGACGGCCCGGGTGCGGCCCTCGGGTATGTGCATCACCAGGGCGGTGTCGGAGCGGGCACCGGCGACGTTGCCGGTCCTCAGCTCGGCGTTGGCCCCGGCCCGTGAGTCCGAGCCGAGGATCAGTAGGTTCTGCCCGGACGTGGGGAGCTTCTGCGGCCGCTCGTCGCCGATCGCCTTGTCGAGGTCGACGCCCTCGATGTTTCCGTTCAGGCTGCTGTACAGCCAGTAGGCCGTGCCGCCCGCGGCGAGCAGCAGCACCACGAGGGTGCCGAGAACGATGCGGACGATCCGTGAACGACGTGTGTGCTGTCGGCGGCCGCCGCGGGGGGCTCTTCGACGGCCGGTGCGGGTGCTGGAGTCGGGAGTGGGATCACTCATGACGGAGCACTATATGCAGGTCGGCGAGGGATCGGGGCACCTTGCTCGGGCCATCGCGGTCAGCGCCCGAAGGCCGCAAAAGGTTGTACGGGGACGGCGTGGGATTCTTCACGTACACCAACACGTTGCCCGATATTTCACGCCTGGACTTTTAGAGGGTTTTTATGTGAAGGTTCTGTGACTCGCTCAACCCGTGCGTGTGTTCGATACTTGTGCGGATTGAGTCCTGAGTCGAACAGATCGGATAAATAGGCAGCGTACGGTCTGTCTTCGCTCGGCGATCGGGAGGCAGCGCGGCCTCTCCGTGACGTCGGCGCGGGACCGGTGGCGGCATGGATGGTGAGTGCCTCGTGGTCGGTTCCGGCAATCCGGAGTCCGGATCCCTCGTGTCCGCGTACCGGGCGATCGTGCCGACGAGCGCCCGGCGAGGCATCGCCCGTAAGGTCCCCGACCCGCTGCGCTCCGCCGTGAAGCAGTCGCTGTCCACGGTCGACGCCGTCCGCTCCGCCGCGGTCGTCTGGGCCATGGGCGGTCGCCGCAATCCGCCGCGCCACGGTGACGGCCACGGTGTCCGGGTCGTCAAGGTCGGCAACCGGCACATGCGGGCCCAACTCGTGGACGGTGCCACCGCCTGGGCGACTCGGGCCCGCAACCTCCACCTCCTTGTCGCCGCGTTGGAAGCCGGCGGCATCGACCACTTCAGCATCCGGAGCGCCGGAGGCGACCTGCCCGCCGTCGCCGTGCCGACCGCTCTGCGCCGTGAGGCGGAGTCGGTGCTGCGGGCCGTGTTCGAGGCGGCGCCCGGATACGCGGGACCCGTCGCGGGCGGCGACGGAGCCATGCAGGCGGGTGACGAGCAGCGCAGCTGGAACCGGCTGCGCCGGCATGACGTGCTCCGCGTCGCCTGGTATGTCACAGACGGCACCCAGAGGCTGGTCTTCGGGGCCGACTTCGGCTGTGACCTCGAGTTCTGGAAGGAAGTCGACGGGCGTCTCACCGCCCCTCGCCCCAACAGTGTCGTCTCGGACTTCGTCGACGGCGGAGAGCGGGTCGAGGCGCCGCAGGCCCTGTTCAGCCTCATACCCGGTGCCTATGCCACGGGACTGACCCGCACGTTGCCCGAGTTCACCAAGCCGCTGCCCGAGGACCACCTCTTTCCCATCGACGTGGTCTACACCTGGGTCGACGACTCCGACCCCGTCTGGGCCGCCGAACGGGACGCCGCCCGGTCGGGACGGCTGGGCGTCCCCGCGCCGCGGTTGCACTCGCAGGCCGCCAACGACGCCCGCTTCACCAGCCGTGACGAACTGCGCTACTCGCTGCGCTCCCTGCATCAGTACGCGCCCTGGGTGCGCACCATCCACCTGGTCACCGCCGGGCAGGTACCCGCCTGGCTCGACACCGAGGTCCCGGGCCTGAACGTGGTGGACCACCGGGAGATCTTCTCCGACCCCGCTGCCCTGCCGACCTTCAACTCGCACGCCATCGAGAGCCAGCTGCACCACATAGAAGGCCTGTCGGAGCATTTCCTCTACCTCAATGACGACGTGTTCTTCGGTCGTCCGCTCACTGCGGGCCGGTTCTTCCACGCCAACGGGCTGAGCAAGTTCTTCCAGTCCAAGGCGCTAGTTCCGGGTGGCCCGACGAGCCCCGACGACCTGCCGGTGGACGCCGCCGGCAAGAACAGCCGGGCACTGATCGAACGCTCGTTCGGTACTCGTATCGCGCAGAAGATGAAGCACACCCCGCACCCGCTGCGGCGCAGTGTCCTCGCGGACATCGAGCTGGTGTACGCGGCCGAGCACCGCCGCACCCAGCACTCCCGCTTCAGGTCGCCCGACGACACCCCCATCACCTCGTCCCTGCACCACTACTACGGCTTCCACACCGGTCGCGCGACCACCGGCAATCTGCGCTACGTCTACATCGACCTCGCCGCGGAGCTCGCCCAGCGACGCCTGGACACCCTGCTCGTGCGCCGGAACTTCGACACCTTCTGCCTGAACGACACGGTGGTGCACCCGGACCCCGAGGCGCAGGAGCGCATGGTCAGGACCTTCCTGGACGCCTACTTCCCCGTCCCCAGCCGCTTCGAGCGGGTGGGCCCGGACGCGGACCGCGGCGTGCACCGTCCGAGCCGGTCGCGGAAGGCCGAGATCAGACAGTGAGTGAAACGTTCCTCCTGCCGCAGCACTCCTCCGTAACGAAAGTGAACCGCGTGTTTGACACCTCCAGCCGAGAAAGGGGTGGCGAAGCCTTCATGGGCACCGGCTCCCGCCCGGAGCCCGCATCGGCGCAACCGCGCAGGAGCCGTACGGAGCGGCAGGTCGTCGTGGACATGCACAAGCGGATCGCGCTGGTGCACGACCGTCTCACGCCGCTTGCCGCGCGTGAGCTGAACAACCTGGAAGTCCGTCGCGCCCTGGAGGCCGGTCACATCGACTGGTTCGCCGTGCCGGGTCTCGACGACACCGCCTCCGCGGTCGGCGTCGACGCGCGCCAGCGCCCCCGGGTCCTGGCGGCGCTACGCGCGGGCCTGTCCGACTCCAGGGGCTACATCGCCCGCCCCAAGGCCGGGATGGCCCCCGGCGACGGAGCATGGGACGGCTCATCGGGCAAGACGTGGGAACGAGCGAACGGCCTGCCGGTCGTGCGCGCCTTCTGGTTCCGGACCACGCACGAAGGGCGCCTGACGTACGGTGCCGACGCGGGCTGTGACGTCGAGTTCTGGGAACCCGAGGAGGGCGTGCCCGGCCAGGGAGCCGACCGCCTCGCCGCGCCCCGCCGCAACCGCGCCAGCGAGCACGTCTCCCTGCGCCACCAGCAGCTTCTCGTCCCCGGGGAGCAGATGACCAGGCTCGTGGGCCGGTCCCACGGGGCCGGGGTTCCGCAACTGCGCCCGACACGCACCCGCCCCGAACTGGACATCCCGTTCCCCGACGAGCACCCCTTCCCCATCGACGTCGTGTACACCTGGGTGGACGGCGACGACCCCGCCTGGCAACGGCGCCGCGCCGAGAGCCGAGGTGAGGTCTTCCACGCGGAGGCGGCAAGCCTGGCCCGTTACGTCTCCCGCGACGAGCTGAAGTACAGCCTCCGCTCCGTGCGCATGTTCATGCCGTGGGTGCGGAACATCTACATCGTCACCGACCAGCAGACTCCGCACTGGTGGGCGGCCGGCGACGGCAGGGCCCGCGTGGTGGACCACCGGGAGATCTTCGACGATCCCTCCCACCTGCCGACCTTCAACAGCCATGCGATCGAGTCCAGGCTGCACCACATCCCCGGGCTGTCGCGCCACTTCGTCTACTTCAACGACGACATGTTCATCGGCCGGCCCCTCACGCCCTCCGCGTTCTTCCACCCGAACGGCATCGCCAAGTTCTTCCCGTCCCCGGCACAGGTCCCCTACGGCGAGCCGGAGCCGGACGAGGTGCCCACCTCGGTCGCCGCGAAGAACAACCGCCGGCTCATCCAGCAGCGGTTCGGCCGGACGCTGGTGCAGAAGATGAAGCATGTGCCGTACGCGCTCAACCGGGACATCCTCGCCGCCATCGAACGGGACTTCCCCGAAGAGCACCGGCGCACCTCGGCCAGCCCCGTGCGGAGCATCTCGGACCTGTCCATCGCGTCCTCGCTGCACCACTACTACAGCTACTACTCCGGGTGCAGCCTGCCCGGCGACCTGCGGTACGGCTACTTCGCGCTGGACGACCCCGAGCTGGAGCACAAGCTGGAACTGCTGCTGCTGCGCCGGGACCGGGACACCTTCTGCCTCAACGACTCCGCGAGCGACCCCGCCGAGATCGAGCACCAGAGCCAGGTGCTCCACCGGTTCCTGGAGGCCTTCTACCCGGTGCCGAGCCCGTACGAGAAGACGGCGGACTGAGCCATGAACATCGAAGTCCTGGTTCACACCCTGGCCACCGATTCCATCGGCGCGCGGGCGGCCGCCCGGCTCGCGCAGTCCCTCGTCGCCAGGCACCAGGTGACCGTCGTCACCGTGCGGGGCGCCGCGGCACCGCACCCGGCGCTGCGGCTCCCGGCGGAGGCCGACGTCCTGGCCCTGGCTCCCTCGGTCGCGGCGGGCGACCGGGACGACGACGAGACCTCCCGGCTCGTCATCGCCGGCGACCCCGAGTTCCGGCGGTACAACCGCGCCGACGACGGAAGGATCCGCACGCACCTGTCCGCGAGCGGCGCCGACGTGGTGGTCGCCCTGAGTTCCGCGCTCGGCGCGGCCCTGGCTCAGTGCCGCACCCCCCACGCGCGGCGTATCGCCCGCCAGCCGGCACCTGTCGAGCGGCTCCCGGAGTCGGTGCGCGCCCGCTGGGTGGAGCTGTACGGCGAACTGGACGCGGTCGTCCCGCTGACCCAGGGCGACGCCGCCGCCCCCGAGTACCAGGCGCTGCGTGCCGCCGGTGTCGAGGTGCGCCACATCGCCGAGCCGATGCTGCTCGCCGAGAGCCCGGACAAACCGACGACGGGTGTGGTGATCAGCGCCGGGCGGCTGGTCTCGCACCGGCGCGTCGAGGTGGCGCTGCACGCCTTCGCCCAGACCCGTGCGGCCCAACCGGGCTGGCAGCTGAGGGTGGTCGGCACCGGACCACTGCGCCGCGAGACCCGCGAACTGGTCACCGCGCTGGGGCTCCACGACCATGTGCTGCTGTTCGACCGGGAAGCCGGCGAAGAGGACTACTACGACGCCGATGTCGCCCTGGTGACCGCAGAGCGCCAGGACAGTGCCCGCCCGGTGTTGGAGGCGCTGGCCCAGGCCACGCCCGTGGTCGCCACGGAGGCGCCCTTCGGAGCCCCAGAAGTGCTGTCCGAGGGCCACGGTGGGCTGCTGGTGCCGGTCGGTGACGTCCATGCCACGGCCCACGCCCTTGAGCGCTACATGGCGGACGACGGACTGCGCTCCGCGCACCGGGCCCAGGCCCTGCGGATCGCACAGTCCGCAGGCACGGAGCAGGTGGGCGACGCGTACGAGGAACTGTTCAGGGCGGTCAAGGCCGGGGTACGCGGCCGCTGGGGCCGGGGGCGGCGGCGCACGGGCGGCGACGCGCCCGCCGAAGCCCGCCCCCTCCCCACCGCTGACTGCCGGGTGCTGCCGGACGGCGCATGGGAGATTGCCTTGCGCGGCGTGTCCGGTGCCCGGACCGTGCGCGTCAAGGAGGAGGGCAAAGGCCGCAAGGGCGCGGTCGACTTCGCCGTCGAGAGCGACGGGACCCGGGCCCGGATCGACGCCCGCGCGCTCGCCTCGCTGGGTGAGGGCCGCGCCGATGTCTACGTGGTCGACGGCAGGGACAAGGAGAGACGCCTGCGCTACGGGCGTTGCACGCTCGGCGGGGCACGCGACATCGGTCACCTGAGCGAGCTGAACCACTTCCACTGGGCGCTGCCGTACGCGACCGAGGGCGGCTATTTCCGCCTGCGTGTCTGGTCCCGTCCGAGCCACGCGGAGCTGGTGACCGTCGACTACAGCGACACGGGCCTGTGGCTGACGGGGTGGCTGCACGGGGAGTGGCAGCTTGGCGGTGAGCTGATGCTGCTGCTGCGCCGGCGCCAGGAGCCCGCTCGCACCCTGGCAGCCGGTCGGGTGCGCTTCGAAGGCGGCTGGTTCGGCGCGCAGCTGGACATGGACGAGGCCATGAGGGCCCGGCTGCTCTTGCGCGAGAACTGGGACGTGCTGCTCACCGACAGCGGCGGTGGCGAGCCGGTCAGGGTGGCGCGCATAGCCGACGACCAGGTGGTGAGGCGCGACGTGCAGCGCTTCCCGGAGCTGGTGCGGGAGGAGCCGACCGGCCTGTTCGGCCCTGACGTCGACCGCGCCGTCGTCGGACTGCGCCCCTACTTCACCGCGGACAACGAACTCTCGCTCGTGGTGACCGAGCATCACTGACAGCGGCTCCTCACGGACCCAGAGAATCCCAAAGGACACTCGTGCGGATCTCCTTCCTGCTTCATACCATCGACAACTTCGGCGGGGTGCCGCGGGCGACCAGCAGTCTGGCCTCCGCCCTGGCGGACCATCACGAGGTGGAGGTCGTATCGGTCTTCCGTACCGCGGACCGGCCGTCCTTCCCGCCGTCCAGCGGGGTGACCCTGCGCCACCTGGCCGACCGGCGGCAGGGAGTGGCGCAGGCCAAGGGAGGCAAACCGTCTCGGATCATGCCGCGCGAGGACAGCTGGGCCGACCAGTACACCCAGGAAATCGACGATCTGATCCTCGGTCACCTCGGCAGTTGCGGTGCCGATGTCGTGATCGCCGCCCGGCCGACGCTCGCCGCGTACTTCACAGCCCACGGACGGCAGGGCTACGGGCGCGTGGTCATCGACCACGAGGGCTCGATGGTGCCCTCTCAGGAGCTGCGCGAGCGCACCCTGGAGCTCTACCGCGAGATGGACGGCGTCGTCTGCCTCACTCAGGCCGACTCTGACAACTACCAGCGACAGCTGGGCAACCAGGCACCCCCACTCGCCGCCATCGGCAACATCGTGCCGCCGCCCGCCCGGCACGCCCCGGTGCGTGGCCTGCCGCTGATCGCCGCCGCGGGGCAGCTCGTGCCGCGCAAGGGCTTCGACACACTGATCAACGCGTTCGCCCAGGTCGTCCCCCACCACCCGCAGTGGCGCCTGCGCATTTTCGGCCGTGGACCCGAGCGCGCACGGCTGCAGGACCTCGTGCACGCGCACGGCCTCAGCGACGCCGTCCGCCTCATGGGCGCGCTGCCCGACCTGACGGCCGAGTGGGACAAGGCCGCGTTCGCGGTGAGCGCGGCCCGCCGCGAGTCCTTCGGCCTGACCCTGGTGGAGGCCATGCACCAGGGGCTCCCGGTGCTCGCGGCCGACGCGCCCTTCGGCCCCGGCGAGATCGTCGTCCCGGGCAGCAACGGCATTCTGGTGCCCACCGACGACGCGGACGCCATGGCCCAGGCGATGCGCTACCTGATCGAACAGCCGGCGGTGCGGGAGACCCTGTCCCAGGGGGCGTACGCCACGGCCCCGCTCTACAGTGCCGAGCGCATCGCCTCTCGCTACGACGCGTTCCTGCGCGACGTGGCGGCCTCGGTGCCGAAGGAGGGCACCGCCGCGGTCCCGTCCGTCGTCCCGGGAGGTGTCCCGGCGGAGGTACTGGTACGTGGCGACGGCGCCATCGAGGTTCGGGCCGTGCTGGGGTCCGGCACCGAGCCGCCCGTGCTGTGCGTCACCCCGCGCAGGGGCGAGACGCTGTTCAGACTGCCCGCTCTCGGGACGTCGGTGGATGAGGCGACGGGCACGTTGTGGTCGGTGTACGCGGTCCCCGCCGATCCACCGGCCCTCGCCGAGGGCCGCTACGACGTCGACTTGGAGCTGTCGGACGGCCGGCGCCTGCCGCTCGCGGTGGAGGGCGTCCACACCGGTGGTCTGCTGATCCGCCGGATAGCGGCGGAAGGCCCCGCCTACTGGCCCGTGCCCTACCGCACCGCGGACGGCCATCTGTCGGTCTTCGTGCGTCATCGCGAGGAGCACGCCGAGGTGCACACCGTGCTGGTGGCGCAAGACGGCTGGCTCGTGTGCGGCGGGCTGGTCGTCCCGGCGGGCACCGACCTCTCCGGGACCCGTCTGACGGCCGTGCCCCGCAAGGGGGGTGCGGCGTCCACCGTGTCGGGTTCGGTGTCCGTGGGACACGGCGGCACCTTCGAGGCGCACCTGCCGTTCGCCGGGGTGGTCGCCGCCTCGTCGGGCGGCCACGACGACTGGGACCTGTGGTTGGAGCGTGAACCCGGTCAACCCCGCATCCGGCTGGCGCGCTTCTTCGACGACATCCTGGAGCGCAAGCGGATCGACGTCTATCCCACACAGCGCTGGCACCACCCCACACAGGGCCCGGCGCGCGGAAGGGTCTTCTTCACACCCGGCAACGAGCTGTCCTTCACCGTCAGCCCGGACAAGGACTGACGGTGAAGGACGACCGCTCGTGCGGGAGGCCGAACCGGTGAGGGCCGTACGGGAACGATCCCGTACGGCCCTCACCGCGTTCAGCGTGGTGGTACCTAAGCCGGAATGCTCGCCACCCCCGCCTCCAGGAACCGCTTCCCGTTCACCCGCTCCGAGACGCCCTCGCGGTCCAGGTACGGCGTGATGCCGCCCAGGTGGAAGGGCCAGCCGGCGCCGGTGATCAGGCAGAGGTCGATGTCCTGGGCCTCGGCGACGACGCCCTCGTCGAGCATCAGGCCGATCTCCTGGGCCACCGCGTCCAGGACGCGGTCGCGGACCTGCTCCTCGGTGAGGACGGTGTCCCCCTGCTTCAACAGCGCGGCGACCTCCGGGTCCAGCTCCGGCTTGCCGCTGTCGTAGACGTAGAAGCCGCGCTTGCCCGCCTCGACGACCGCCTTCAGGTTCGGGGAGACCGTGAAGCGCTCCGGGAAGGCCCGGTTGAGGGTCTCGGAGACGTGCAGGCCGATGGCCGGGCCGACCAGTTCGAGGAGGACCAGCGGGGACATCGGCAGGCCGAGGGGCTCCACCGCCTTCTCCGCCACCGCGACCGGCGTGCCCTCGTCGATGACGTTCTGGATCTCGCCCATGAAGCGGGTCAGGATGCGGTTCACCACGAACGCCGGGGCGTCCTTGACCAGGACCGCGGTCTTCTTCAGCTTCTTGGCGACGCCGAACGCCGTGGCCAGCGAGGCCTCGTCGGTCTGCTCGCCGCGGACGATCTCCAGCAGGGGGAGGATCGCGACCGGGTTGAAGAAGTGGAAGCCGACGACCCGCTCGGGGTGCTTCAGCTTCGAGGCCATCTCCGAGACGGAGAGGGAGGAGGTGTTCGTGGCCAGGATCGCGTGCGCGGGGGCCACCGCCTCGACCTCGGCGAAGACCTTCTGCTTGACGCCCATCTCCTCGAACACGGCCTCGATGACGAAGTCCGCGTCCGCGAAGCCCTCGGCCTTGTCCAGGACACCGGTGACCAGGGCCTTGAGGCGGTTGGCCTTGTCCTGGTTGACGCGGCCCTTGCCGAGCAGCTTGTCGATTTCGGCGTGGACGTAGCCCACGCCCTTGTCGACGCGCTCCTGGTCGATGTCCGTGAGGACGACCGGGACCTCCAGGCGGCGCAGGAAGAGCAGGGCGAGCTGGCTGGCCATCAGGCCGGCGCCGACGACGCCCACCTTGGTGACCGGGCGGGCCAGCGACTTGTCCGGGGCACCCGCGGGGCGCTTGCCGCGCTTCTGGACCAGGTTGAAGGCGTAGATGCCGGAGCGCAGTTCGCCGCCCATGATGAGGTCGGCGAGGGCCTGGTCCTCGGCGTCGTAGCCCTGCTGGAGGTCGCCGTTCTTGGCGGCGGCGATGATGTCCAGGGCGCGGTAGGCGGCCGGGGCGGCGCCGTGCACCTTGCCGTCGGCGATGAAGCGGCCCTTGGCGACCGCCTGGTCCCAGGCCTCGCCGCGGTCGATCAGCGGACGCTCGACGGTGATCTCGCCCTTGAGGACGGACGCCGTCCACAGCAGCGACTGCTCCAGGAAGTCCGCGCCCTCGAAGATCGCGTCCGCGATGCCGAGTTCGTGGACCTGCGCCCCCTTGAGCTGCTTGTTCTGGTTGAGGCTGTTCTCGATGATCACCGAGACGGCCTTGTCGGCGCCGATCAGGTTCGGCAGCAGCGTGCAGCCGCCCCAGCCGGGGACCAGGCCGAGGAAGACCTCGGGGAGGGAGAAGGCCGGGAGGGCCGCCGACACCGTGCGGTAGGTGCAGTGCAGGCCGATCTCCACGCCGCCGCCCATGGAGGCGCCGTTGTAGTACGCGAACGACGGCACCGCGAGGTTCGCCAGGCGCTTGAGGACGTCGTGGCCGCCCTTGCCGATGGCCAGCGCGTCCTTGTGCTCCGTCAGCAGCTCGACGCCCTTGAGGTCGGCGCCGACCGCGAAGATGAACGGCTTGCCGGTGACGCCGACGCCGACGATGTCGCCGTCCGCGGCCTCCTTCTCGACCTGGTCGAGGGCGGCGTCGATGTTCGCCAGCGACTGCGGGCCGAGCGTGGTCGGCTTGGTGTGGTCGTGGCCGTTGTCCAGGGTGACGAGGGCGAAGCGGCCCGCGCCCAGGGGGAGGTCGAAGTGGCGCACGTGGGCGCTCGTGACGACCTCGCCGGGGAACAGCTCGGCCGCACCCTTCAGCAGCTCTGCGGTGGTGCTCACTTGTCCCCCTCGAAGTGCGGGTTCTCCCAGATGACCGTCGCGCCCATGCCGAAGCCGACGCACATGGTGGTCAGGCCGTAGCGGACGTGCGGCTGCTCCTCGAACTGGCGGGCCAGCTGCGTCATCAGCCGGACGCCGGAGGAGGCCAGCGGGTGACCGAAGGCGATGGCGCCGCCGTACTGGTTGACGCGCGTGTCGTCGTCGGCGATGCCGTAGTGCTCCAGGAACGCGAGGACCTGGACGGCGAAGGCCTCGTTGATCTCGAACAGGCCGATGTCCGAGATGGACAGACCCGCCTGGGCGAGGGCCTTCTCGGTGGCCGGGATCGGGCCGTAGCCCATGACCTCCGGCTCCACGCCCGCGAAGGAGTACGCGACCAGGCGCATCTTCACGGGGAGGTTGTTCTCGCGGGCGAAGTCCTCGCTCGCGATGAGGGAGGCGGTCGCGCCGTCGTTCAGACCGGCCGCGTTGCCCGCGGTGACCCGGCCGTGCACGCGGAACGGCGTCTTCAGGCCCGCCAGGTTCTCCAGGGTGGTGCCGGGGCGCATCGGCTCGTCCGCCGTGACCAGGCCCCAGCCCGTCTCGCCCGCCTCTTCGTTGGTGCGGCGCACCGAGACCGGCACCAGGTCGGCCTGGATCTGGCCGTTGGCGTAGGCCTTGGCTGCCTTCTCCTGCGAGCGCACCGCGTACTCGTCGGCGCGCTGCTTGGTGATCGACGGGTAGCGGTCGTGCAGGTTCTCCGCGGTCATGCCCATGAACAGGGCGGACTCGTCGACCAGCTTCTCGCTGACGAACCGCGGGTTCGGGTCCACGCCCTCGCCCATCGGGTGGCGGCCCATGTGCTCGACGCCGCCCGCGATCGCGACGTCGTACGCGCCGAAGGCGACCGAGCCGGCCACCGAGGTGACGGCGGTCAGGGCGCCCGCGCACATGCGGTCGATGGAGTAGCCCGGGACCGAGGTGGGCAGGCCCGCCAGGATGCCGGCGGTGCGGCCGATGGTCAGGCCCTGGTCGCCGATCTGCGTGGTCGCGGCGACGGCGACCTCGTCGATCTTCTTGGGGTCGAGACCGGGGTTGCGGCGCAGCAGCTCCCGGATCGCCTTCACGACCAGGTCGTCGGCGCGGGTCTCGTGGTAGACGCCCTTCGGGCCCGCCTTGCCGAACGGGGTGCGGACGCCGTCGACGAAGACGACGTCCCTGACGGTACGAGGCACGATGGCTCTCCTCCAGGGTGCGGGATGGCACTGCTGCGGCACGCATGCACTGAGCGCGCGCTCAGCCCCATGCTACTTATGAGTAACGTAGCTGCCCAGTCCCCCCGGCGGGAGCGGCGAAGGTCACACCCGCGGCGCACTCCCCGTCACACCACCGGAGGAGGTACCGCACCGCGACCTTGGCCGGAATCCGCCGCTCCTGCTACGCCGCCTCCCGGCTCAGCGCCGCCACCAGGACCGGTGTCACCTGCTCCACCTGCCAGGGCCGGGCCCCGTGTCCGGCGAGGGCCGCGCCCACGGACTCGGCGTCGGCGGTCGCGGGCGGTTCCCAGCAGACCCGGCGCACCGTGTCGGGCGTGATCAGGTTCTCCTGGGGCATGCTCAGCCGCTCGGCCAGCGCCGTCACCGCCGCCCGTGCCGCGGTCAGCCGGGCCGCGGCGGCCGGGTCCTTGTCGGCCCAGGCCCGCGGCGGCGGGGGGCCGGTCACCGGCTGGCCGGGCTGTGGCAACTGCGACTCGGACAGCGCCCTGGCCCGGTCGACCGACAGCTGCCACTGCTCCAGCTGCCGGCGGTTCACCCTGCCGAACCCGTTCAGCGCGGCCAGCGCGTGCGCGTTGGGCGGCAGCGCGAGGGCGGCCTCGACGATGGCCGCGTCCCCGAGCACCTTGCCGGGGGAGACGTCCCGGCGCTGCGCGATCCGGTCCCGGGCCTGCCACAGCTCCCGCACCACGGCGAGCTGGCGGCGCCGGCGCACCTTGTGCATGCCGGACGTACGGCGCCACGGGTCCTTGCGCGGCTCGGCCGGCGGGGCGGAGGCGATCGCGTCGAACTCCTGCCGGGCCCACTCCAGCTTGCCCTGGCGGTCCAGCTCCTTCTCCAGGGCGTCCCGCAGGTCGACCAGCAGCTCGACGTCGAGCGCGGCGTAGCGCAGCCAGGGCTCGGGCAGCGGGCGCGTCGACCAGTCGACGGCGGAGTGGCCCTTCTCCAGGACGAAGCCCAGGACGTTCTCCACCATCGCGCCGAGGCCGACGCGCGGGAAGCCGGCGAGCCGCCCGGCCAGCTCGGTGTCGAAGACGCGGGTGGGCACCATCCCTATTTCCCGCAGGCACGGCAGGTCCTGGGTGGCCGCGTGCAGCACCCACTCCGCGTCGGCGATCGCCGCACCGAGGCCGGAGAGATCGGGACAGGCCACCGGATCGATCAGCGCGGACCCCGCGCCCGCACGGCGCAGCTGCACCAGGTACGCGCGCTGGCCGTAGCGGTAGCCGGAGGCGCGCTCGGCGTCGACGGCGACGGGGCCGCTCCCGGCGGCGAAGGCGGCGGTCACTTCGGCGAGGGCGTCCGCGTCGGCGATCACCGGCGGAATGCCCTCGCGTGGTTCCAGCAAGGGGATCGGCGCCTGACTCACAGAAGATCCGGCGTCGTCCGGAGGGGCGCCTCCGGTGGTTCGCAGTGGACGGTCTGCTGCGGTTTCGTGGGCGTCGGTCACCTGTCAAGGGTATCGGTGGATCGACGGAGCCCGCCGACGGAACGTTCCGTCGGCGGGCTCCGGGGGGTCGTAAACCAGTCAGGTCAGTGAAAGACCGGCTTCACGGGGGCGTTGTCGGGGGAGTGGGAAGTGGCGAGCGGGAGCGAAAGCGGGAGTGGGGAACGAAGAGCGGCGGGGAACGGGGAGTAGGGATCGGCGATCGGGGCTCGTGGCTCGGGGCTCGGAGCGGTCAGTGGATGATCCCCGTGCGCAGGGCCACCGCGACCATCCCGGCGCGGTCACCCGTGCCGAGCTTGCGGGCGATGCGGGCCAGGTGGCTCTTGACGGTCAGGGCGGACAGGCCCATCGAGACGCCGATCGCCTTGTTCGACTGGCCCTCCGCGACCAGCCGCAGCACCTCCACCTCGCGGCCGGAGAGCTCGCGGTAGCCGCCCGGGTGGCTCGGGGCGCCCGGGGGGCGGCGGTGCAGCCGGGCGGCGGCGGCGCCGATGGGGGCGGCGCCCGGCCGGGTGGGGAGCCCGACGTTGGTGCGGGTGCCGGTGACGACGTAGCCCTTGACGCCGCCGGCGAGGGCGTTGCGCACGGCGCCGATGTCGTCGGCGGCGGACAGGGCGAGCCCGTTGGGCCAGCCCGCGGCGCGGGTCTCCGACAGCAGGGTCAGGCCCGAGCCGTCGGGGAGGTGGACGTCCGCGACGCAGATGTCGCGGGGGTTGCCGATGCGGGGACGAGCCTCCGCGACGGACGAGGCCTCGATGACGTCGCGCACACCGAGCGCCCACAGGTGGCGGGTGACGGTGGAACGGACGCGCGGGTCGGCCACGACCACCATGGCGGTCGGCTTGTTCGGGCGGTAGGCGACCAGGCTTGCAGGCTGCTCGAGGAGAACGGACACCAGGCCTCCTGGGGTGCGGGGACGGAGCCGGCTCATGGGGTTTAAGCCGGGACGAACCGTGCTTTCAAGGTCACAGTCGTCTTCGGCACCGAACGCGTCCGCCTTTAGAGAATGATCACGATCTGGTGAGTAACAATCCGAGCAATTCGGACACGCTGTCGATCATTCGAAGATCGAACGGTTCCGTACTTTGTCGATACGAGGCCGAAAGTGGCCGTGTCGACAAAGTGACGGAACCTCCTCCGGACGTGCGGACCCCCTGCCCAGAACGATGAACGACGGCTGGTGAAGGGTCAGCGCGACTGCGGGCCGCGCCGCTGCGGCAGCGTCACGACCGAGGCGTCGCCCGGCGCCGCCGGCGGCAGACCCGCGACCTGGGCCAGCAGATCGCACCACGAGGAGAGGTGCGCCGCGGTGTCCGGGACGCCGCCGAGACCCTCGCGCGGCGTCCAGGACGCCCGGATCTCGATCTGCGAGGCGGACGGGCGCGCCGAGAGCCCTCCGAAATAGTGGGAACTCGCACGCGTGACCGTGCCGCTGGGCTCCCCGTACGTCAGCCCGCGGGCCTGGAGCGCGCCGGTCAGCCAGGACCAGCACACCTCCGGCAGCAGCGGATCCGCCGCCATCTCCGGTTCCAGCTCCGCCCGCACCAGCGTCACCAGCCGGAAGGTCCCGTGCCAGGCGTCGTGCCCGGCCGGGTCGTGCAGCAGGACCAGCCGCCCGTCCGCCAGGTCCTCGTCCCCGTCCACGACCGCGGCCTCGAGGGCGTAGGCGTGCGGGGCGAGCCGCTTCGGAGCGGGGGTCGCCTCCACCTCGATCTGCGGCCGCAGCCGCGCGGCCCGCAGCGCCTCCACGGCGGCCGCGAAGGCCGGCGGCGCGGCACTCCCGGCACTCCCGGTGCCCCCGCCGCTTCCGCCGCTTCCGTTGCTTCCGTTGTGACTCCCCTTGTGCCGGGCCTCTTCCTCGGTCCCCTTCGCCTCGTCCATTTCGCCAGCGCCGTCCGACAGTCGTCCCTGAGCCGCAGCCATGCGGGGAACATTAAGCGGAACGGCGGCCCGGCGCAGGGAGGGACACCCGCGTGCGGACGCGATGTCCGGATCACGCGGCCCCGCGGGGGCGCGCGGGAGGCGCCCCACCCGTGGTCCGGTGCCGTTCCGGGGGCATGCGAGACTTGCCGGTGTGAGTGCCAACCAGAGCCCCGCGGGCCAGCAGCCGACCGCCACGTACGACTCCGCGTTCCTCAAGGCGTGCAGGCGTGAGCCGGTTCCGCACACCCCGGTCTGGTTCATGCGGCAGGCCGGGCGCTCACTGCCGGAGTACCTGAAGGTGCGCGAGGGCATCCCGATGCTCGAGTCCTGCACCCGGCCGGAGCTGGTCGCCGAGATCACCCTCCAGCCGGTGCGCCGGCACGGGGTGGACGCGGCGGTCTACTACAGCGACATCGTGGTCCCGCTCAAGGCCATCGGTATCGACCTCGACATCAAGCCAGGCGTCGGCCCCGTCATCGCGAACCCGATCCGCACCCGCGCGGACCTGGCACAGCTGCGCGACCTCACCCCCGGGGACGTCACCTACGTCACGGAGGCCTTCGGCCTGCTCACCCGCGAGCTGGGCGCCACCCCGCTGATCGGCTTCGCGGGCGCGCCGTTCACCCTCGCCAGCTACCTCGTCGAGGGCGGCCCGTCCCGCAACCACGAGCACACCAAGGCCCTCATGTACGGCGACCCGCAGCTGTGGGCCGACCTCCTGGACCGGCTCGCCGGCATCACGGCCGCCTTCCTGAAGGTGCAGATCGAGGCGGGCGCGAGCGCCGTCCAGCTCTTCGACTCCTGGGTCGGCGCGCTGTCCCCCGCGGACTACCGCCGTTCGGTGCTGCCCGCCTCCCGCAAGGTCTTCGAGGCCGTCTCCGGGTACGGCGTGCCGCGCGTCCACTTCGGCGTCGGCACCGGCGAGCTGCTGGGCCTGCTCGGCGAGGCCGGTGCGGACGTCGTCGGCGTCGACTGGCGCGTCCCGCTGGACGAGGCGGCCCGCCGCGTCGGCCCGGGCAAGGCGCTCCAGGGCAACCTGGACCCGGCCGTCCTCTTCGCCGGGCGGGAGGCGGTCGAGACCAAGACCCGCGAGGTCCTGGACGCGGCGGCGGGCCTGGAGGGCCACGTCTTCAACCTCGGCCACGGCGTCCTGCCGAACACCGACCCGGACGCGCTGACCCGCCTCGTGGAGTACGTCCACACGCAGACCGCCCGCTGAGGGCACCCGCCCGGGGAGGGGTCCCGGCTCAGCGCGCCGACGCGTCCGTCAGGGCCTCCGCCGCGGCAACACCCGAGGCCGCGCTCGCGCCGTGGGTGAAGATCTGGGCCGCCGCGGCGGTGCCGGCGCCCGGCAGGCCCATCTCCACCACGATCGCGTCCGGGCGGGCGGCGGTCAGGCCGGTCACGGCGCGGCTCATCCACGCGTGCCGGGCGGCGTCGCGGGCGACGATCACCAGGGGGCGCCCCACGGCCGGTTCGAGGGCGCAGCTCTCCAACGCCACCGTCCCCTCCTCCAGTTCCTGCCCGCGCACCCGCACGGAGGTCGTACCCGGCAGGCGCTCCCGCAGCGGTTCGGCCACGCCCCACGGGGTCTCCTTGCCGATGGCCATGTTGGTCACCGGGGCCAGCTCGACCACGTGCGGCGCGGCCCTCAGCGGCAGGGCGGCCCGCGCGGCGCCGGTGAGCCGCACGGCCCGGCGGGCGGCGACGTGGCCGATGCCGTCCCCGGCGGCCTCCCCGGCGACGCCGGACGCCCGCAGCCCGGCCGACCAGCGGGCGAACTCCCGTACCCGGCCCGCCGCCTCGGCCAGCCGCTCCTCGGGCAGCTCCCCGCCCGTCACCGCGGCGGTCAGCGCCTTGACCAGGAGCGCGACGGTCGCCTCCTCGGCGCTCTCGCCGCCCACGCAGATGGCGTCCACCCCGGCGCCGACGGCCTTGACCGTGGCGCCGTCGATGCCGTAGCGGCGGGTGACGGCGCCCATCTCGATGGCGTCGCTGACGACCAGGCCGTCGAAGCCCAGCTCCTCGCGGAGCAGGCCGTGCAGGATCCGCCGGCTCAGCGTGGCCGGCAGGTCCGGGTCGTAGGCGGGCACCAGCAGGTGGCCGCTCATGACCGCGCGCACCCCGGCCGCGACGGCGGCCCGGAACGGGGGCAGCGCCTGGGCGGCGATCTCGTCCCGGCCGGCCGGGTAGGCGGGCAGGTCGTGGTGGGAGTCGACGGCGACGTCCCCGTGGCCGGGGAAGTGCTTGGCACAGGCGGCGACGCCGGACGACTGGAGGCCGCGGATCCACGCGGTGGTGTGCCGGGAGACCACCTCGGGGTCCGAGCCGAAGGAGCGCACGCCGATGATCGGGTTGTCCGGGTTGGAGTTGACGTCCGCGCTCGGCGCGTAGTCGAGGCTCACCCCGGCGGCGCGCAGCTGCCGGCCGAGGTCGGCGGCGACCGCCTCGGTCAGCGCCGGGTCGTCGACGGTGCCGAGGGCGAAGTTGCCCGGCCGGGACGACCCGGTGGCGGACTCGATGCGGGTGACGTCGCCCGCCTCCTCGTCGATCGCGACGATCAGGTCGGGGTTCTCGGCACGCAGTTGGGCGGTCAGGCCGGCGACCTGCTCGGTGGAGACGATGTTGCGGGAGAAGAGCACGACGGAGGCCAGTCCGTCGCCGATGTCGCGCAGGATCCAGTCGGGGGCCTCGGTGCCCACGAAACCCGGCTGCAGAACGGAAAGCGCGAGCCGACGCAACTCGCTGCTGTGCTTGCTGGAGGACACCGGCCGCGCCTTTCGGGTGGTTTCTTGGTATAGACCAAGAGTGTGCGCGTTCAGGTTAACCAGACGTGTCAAGAGCGCCCTTCGGTGAACTCGTAAGTAACAACTTGCCTAGTGGCAAGGGGTGTTGACACCTTCCCTTGGTCTAGTCCATTGTGAGGCGCAAGTTCGGCGGGGGACGGATGTGACACCAGCTTCCGCGCCGGACGTACGACGACTTCCGTGACGACCACCCCGGACCTCGCTCCGCTCCCGCCCCGTGCCGTGAGCGGGCCCGCTGCCACCACCGACCTCATGTGCGACGGCCCGACCACCGTCGTACACACCGCCGTTGCCCGCACGGGGCGACGGCGAGGATCTGGAGCACCACATGGCGACGCCCGATTCCTACCTCCACCGAGCCCCGTCGGACCTGCCCTACTTCAGCGCGGACGCCGACACCTACCTGGCCCGCACCCAGCTGCGCGACCTCGACAAGACACGTCCGCTGCGAGTGCTGTCCGAGGAGGACTTCGCCCACTGGCAGACGTACGGCTACGTCGTGGTGAAGGAGGCGATACCCGCCGACTCCGCGCGCCGACTGCTCGACTTCGCCTGGGAGTTCCAGGGGCTGGACCCCGACCGCCCCGACACCTGGTACGAGGACCGCGAGTACCGCTCCGACCTCGACCGGGAGCTGCACATCTACGGCTTCGTCGAGGCGTACCACCACCAGCTCATCTGGGACAGCCGCCAGGCGCAGCGCGTCTACGACGCCTTCGTCGACGTGTGGGACTGCGAGGAGCTGTGGGTCACCCTGGACCGGCTCAACCTCAACCCGCCCAACACGGGCAACCGCGACCGCGCCCTGATCGACAAGCCGGACCGCGGCTTCGACATCGACCTGCACTGGGACGTGGACACCACGCTCGGCGTCCTGCCCCAGCGCGTCCAGGGCATCATCGCGCTCAACGACACCAAGCCCGACCACGGCGGCTTCCAGTGCTGCCCCGAGCTGTTCCGCCGCTTCGACCGCTGGAAGGCCCTCCAGCCCGACGGGCGCGACCCGATCAGGCCCGCGATCGACCGCGAGGACATGCCCGTCGTACGGCCCGACCTGGAGGCCGGCGACCTGCTCATCTGGAACGGCCTGCTGGCCCACGGCGTCGCCCCGAACGTCTCCGGCGAGGGCGTGCGCTCGGTGCAGTACCTGTCGATGATGCCCGCGCTCGAATCCCACCGCACCCTGCGCGACTCCCGCGTCGATTCCTGGCGCACCCTCGCCACCCCCGACTGGAACGCCACCCTCCTCGGCGACGCCCACCGGCACGAGTCCGAGCGCTACGGCCCCGCCGAACTGACCGACCTCGGCGCCAGGCTGCTCGGCCTGAAGTCCTGGCACGCGGACGCCGGCACCGAGGGCAGCGACGAGAACAGCGACCGGAACAACGACCGGAACAACGTCCGGAACAGCGACCGGAACGAGGCCACCGGGGACGGCGCATGCGCGGCATCTGCCTGACCCTGCCCACCAACCGGCACTGCCCGGACACCGTCGCGGCCCTGGGCGAGGAAGCCGCCTACGCCGCCGATCACTTCGACATCGATGTCCACCTGCTCGTCCTCGACTCCTGCCCGCCCGAGGAACGCGCCGCCCACGCCGCCGCGTTACGGCGCCTGCCGGCCCACCCCCGGATCACGGCGCACCACCTCGACGAGGCCGCCCAGCGCGACTTCCTGACCCGGGTGGCGGCACGCTCCGGGAGCGCCAAGCCCGAACTGCTCCTGGACCTGATGCTCCCCGACGGGCTGTCCTACGGCGCCTGCACCAACCGCGCCTTCCTGATCGCGGCCGCGCTCGGCTGCGACTCCGTCCACCGCAGGGACTCCGACAGCCGCTACCAGAGCGTGGACGGCCGTACCGTCTTCCCCGTCCACCACGAACTGCTCTCCCTCGGCGAGCGCGCCGCCGACGCCGTGTCCGGCGTCACCGAGCCGGTCGCCCTGACGGACGACCTCCTCCAGCGGCGGGTCGCCATGGTCGGCAGCTCCTTCGTGGGCGAACTGTCCGTCGACATCGCGCAGGTACGGGACGCCGACCCCGCCGTCTACCACGACGTCGTCTCCCTCTGGGCCCCCGAGGACTGGTCCGCCGAGCAGAAGCGCGCCCTGGTCGAGGAGTCCTTCACCGGCGCGGGCACCGAACCCTTCACGGCGGACCACTCGCTGCTGACGGTGGTCGACCCGATGCGCGTGGACATGTGCAACATCGCCTTTTACGGCCCGACGGTCAGCGAACGCGTGCCGCTGCCGCCCGCCCGGGACACCATCGGCAGCGACTACTTCCTCATCCACCTCGTGCACGACGCGCGGCTGCCGGGCGTGCTGCACAACCGGAACATCGTCAACTACTACACCGGCGAACGCCGGACGGGACCCGGCTTCCTCGCCTACCAGACCCGCTTCGCCAAGTTCCTGCTGTCGATGCTCTACTTCCACCACGTCTACGACCGCATGGCCGAGGCGGGCGACGCCCTGCTGGACGAGCACGGCCGGGTCCGCCCCGACACCGTCGCCGCCCTGGCCCGCGAGAGCACCGGCCTCGACACCGCGGAGAACGTCCGCAGGCTCGACGCCCTGGACGCCGCCTACCGCCGACTCGGCGGCAGATACGCCGACTTCGCCGACCTGCTGGCCGGCCGCCGCGCCCGCCTCCTGGACGAGGCACGCGGCGACATGGCCGACTTCGCGCTGCTGACGGAGGCCTGGGAGTCCATGGTGGCCGCGGCGAGGACCACCCCGGTCCGCCTGCCCGAGGGGGAGCCGCGGTGAGCGCCCCGACGGCCGCGGACCTCGGCGAACCCCTGGCCGCAGCCCTCGCCGCCGCCACCGAGGACCTGCTCGTGTACGACCTGGCCGGCATCGAGCGGCGCCACGACACACTGCGGGACGAACTGCCGGGCGTGCACGTGCGGTTCGCGATGAAGGCCTGCCCGGTCGACGAGGTCCTCGCCGCCCTGGCCGGCCGGGGCGCCGGTGCCGACGCGGCAAGCCCCGGCGAGGTCGAGCAGGCGCTGCGGGCCGGGGTGCCGGCCGGCCGCGTGCACTACGGCAACACCGTCAAGTCCGACCGGAACATCGCCGAGGCCCACCGGCTCGGCGTACGCACCTTCGCCACCGACAGCCTCCAGGACGTCGCAGCCCTCGCCGCCCACGCGCCCGGCGCCCGCGTGTTCTGCCGGGTGGCGACCGGCGGGGCGGGCGCGCTGTGGGGACTGAGCAACAAGTTCGGCTGCCCGCCCGGCGACGCCGTCCGGGTGCTGGTGGCGGCCCGGGACGCCGGGCTGGTGCCGGCCGGCCTGTCCGTGCACGTCGGGTCCCAGCAGATGACGAGCGAGGCCTGGCACGGCGCCGTCGACGACCTGGGCGACGTGCTGCGCGCACTCGGCCGGCGCGGCATCCGCGTCGACCACGTCAACCTCGGCGGCGGCCTGCCCGCGCTCGGCTACCGCGACCGGCACGGCGCCCCCCTGGACCCACCGCTGGACAAGATCTTCGCGGTGATCCGGGAGGGCATGGACGAGCTGCGCCGGATCCACGGCGGCCACCTGGACTTCGTCGTCGAACCCGGGCGGCACCTCGTCGCCGACCACGGCGCGATCCGCGCCCACGTCGCCCGCCTCACCGAGCGCCGGTCGGCCGACGGCCGGCGGCAGCACTGGCTCTACCTGAGCTGCGGCAAGTTCAACGGCCTGTACGAGATGGACGCCCTGCAGTACCGACTGGTCTTCCCGGGCCACCCCGACGGCCCGTACGTCCCGGCCGTGGTCGCCGGACCCACCTGCGACAGCGACGACGCCTACTCCCACGAGGAGGGGCTGGTCCCGGTGCCCGAGGCGCTGGTCTCGGGCGACCCGGTCTGGGTGCTGTCCTGCGGCGCCTACGCGACCAGCTACACGACCCGGGGCTTCAACGGCTTCGACCCGCTCCCGTACGCCTTCGCGGGCCGCCCGGAGGGGACCGGCGCCGATGACTGAGACCGTGCGCGTACGCCCCCTCGCCGACGGGGACTGGGACGCGGTCGTGACGCTGGAGCGGGACGCCTACACCGGCCTCGGCCTCTCGGAGGGCCGGGCCGCGCTCCAGTCCAGGGCGGCGGCGTCGCCGGACACCTGCTTCGTGGTGGACGTCGGCGCCCGTACCGCGGGCTACGTGCTCGCGCTGCCCTATCCGCCGCACCGCTACCCGGACCTGACGCGGACGGAGGCGGCCCGGGGCGCGTCCGAGCCCGGGAACCTCCACCTGCACGACATCGTCGTCGCCCCCGGGCTGCGCCGCAGGGGCCTCGGACGGCACCTCCTGCACCACCTCACCGCCACCGCCCGGACGCGCGGGGACGAGCGGATCTCCCTGGTCGCCGTGGGCGGCACCGAGCCGTTCTGGTCGGCGCGCGGCTTCGTGGCCGAGCCGGGGGTGGTGCCGGCCGGCGAGTACGGCGGCGACGCCGTCTACATGTCCAAGCCGGTGGCGGCCGCCCGGCGGACCCGGGGCCGCCCGCCCCTCTCCCCGCCCGACCCCACCCTGCGCGAAGTGAGCTGATTGCGCGTGACCCGTCTCCACGACCCCTTCCGGCGCGGCCAACTGGCCATCGCCGCGCTGTTCCTGTCCCTCGGCTTCCAGTACGCCACCTGGGCCGCGCGGATCCCCGCCATCAAGGCCGACCTCGACCTGAGCGCGGCCGAGGTGGGGGTGCTCCTGATGGCCGCGGGGGTCGGGGCGGCGGTGTCCTTCCCGGCGGTGGCCTGGCTGATGCGCCGGATGGGCTCGCGGCGGCTGGCCCTGCTGTCCCAGCTGGGCCTGGCCCTGCTGCTGCTCGCCCTGGCGGCGGCGCCCAACTACCCGGTGGCCCTGCTGGTGATGTGCGCCGACGGCGTCCTCGTCGGCTGCCTGAACGTGGCCATGAACGCGCAGGGCGCGGCCCTGGAGACACGGCACGAACGCAACACCATGGCGAAGCTGCACGCCGTCTTCAGCGCCGGCTCCCTGCTCGCGGCCCTGCTCGCCTCCGGCATGACCGCCGCCACCGGATCGGTCGCGGCGCACTTCGGTGTCGCCGTCGTCCTCCTCGCCGCGCTGGGCGTGACGGCGCGCACCGGACTGCTCGACGAGGACGCCCCGGCCGACCGGCCGGACCCGGCCGACGACGGGGCCACGGCCGACGCCCCGGCCGACGCCGGCCCGAAGCCGGGGCGCCGCCGCTGGACCGTCCCCTCGCGCCTGACCCTGTGGATGTGCTGCGCCATGGTCTTCGGCACGGTCGCCGAGGGCGCCATGAACGACTGGTCCGCCCTCTACCTGAAGGACGTCGCCGAGGCCTCGGCGGAACTCGCCCCGCTCGGCATCGCCGTGGTGTCCGGGATGATGGTCGTCGCCCGCCTCTTCGCCGACGGCTGGCGCGGCCGCTGGGGCGACGGACGGGTCGTCCTGCTGGGCAGCGCCGTGGCCGCCGCCGGTCTCGCCGTCGCCCTGGTCAGCGGCGGCGTCGCCCCGGCGCTCGCGGGCTTCGCCTGCATGGGCCTGGGCATCGCGGCCGTGACCCCCTGCGTCTACGCCGCCGCCGCCCGGCAGGGCTCGGACGCGCTGACCCTGGTCGCCGCCATGGGCACCACGGGGCTGCTGGCCGGCCCGCCGCTCATCGGCTTCATCGCCGGAGCGAGCAACCTGGCGTGGGGCATGGGCGCCGTGGCCGCCTCGGCGGGCGCCGTCGCGCTGTGCAGCACCCGGATCAGCTGGACCGAACCGGCCTCCGTCGCGCAGAGCGAGGCGACCCCTGCCTGAGCACACCCCGCCCGCCGTTCCCCACCCCGCCGCAGCGGCCAGGCGGATGACCGCGAGACGGTACTGCCCGCCCGGCCGGCGGTGAACCGGTCCGCCCCGTTGAACGCCCCCGTCCGCGTGTACGTATGCCCTCTCAACCGCCCGCGGCCCGGGGAAGGCGGGACGCGGGGACGACGTGAGGAACAGGCGATGAACGAACGGGTCACACCGGCTCCGGCGATGCACGCCCTGCCCGACGGCGAGGCCGAGGTCGCCCTCGTCCTCCGCCTCCCCTGGGAGGACGTCGCCCGCCTCGGTCAGGAGGCGGGGCGGCTGGCGGCGCAGATGCAGCGGCCGGTGACGCTGGACGAGGCGGTGAGCCACCGGCTGCGCTCCGCGCGCGGCGCGTCCCACGCCAAGCCGGCCGGTGAGCAGCCACCCGCGGTGCGCACCCCGGTACCGGCGACCGCCCCGGCGTCGATGGGCGCCCCGGCGTCCGTGTCCTCCCTGCCGGCGCGGCCCCCGGCCGAGCAGGCACGGCAGGCCATCGACCGGATCAACGGCACGGCCTGACCGGCGGGCGCCCCTAGGGCCTGTCTGACAATTCCCGTCTGCCGCGCGACGCCATGCACGCCCTCTCGCCGCACCGGCCCCAGACCCGAGTACGGCCAGTACGCGG
>NZ_JBHWKU010000056.1:0-29180 GCF_042730645.1 Streptomyces sp. NPDC059906 | reverse complement strand
GGGGGGGGGGGGGGGGGGGGGGGGGGGGGGGCGGGGGGGGGGGGGGTGGGGGGGGGGGGGCCCCCCCCTCGCGCCGGGGGGTGTCCGTCCTCGGAACGGCGCGAAATCGGTCGGCTACGGAGGCTCGGGGCGTTGACGCGCCAACCACTGCGGGCGGACACCCCCCGACCCGCCCCCTCCTCGCCGTACGCGGCTGACCGCCCGTCCCCCCAGCTGCGGGCCGCCGCCGCTCCCCCCCCCGCCGCCATAGCTGCGGGCAGTCGTGCCGCTGGGGCGGCACGGGTGGGCGCAGCGGCACCCCGCTACGCCGGGCCGCGTCCCCCTCGCGCCCGCACCTACGCCGGGCACCCCGCAACGCCGGGCCGCGTCCCCCTGCGCCCGCACCCACGACGGGCGCCCCGGTGACGCCGGGCCGCGTGACCCACAGCCCCGGTCAACCGGACCACGCCGGCCCGCGGCACCCGCGCTCACCCCCCGTACAACCCCGCCAACCGCCGCGCATCCCGCGCGAACCGCTCCCGCAGCGCCGCCGGCGCCAGTACCTCCACCTCCGCCCCCAGCCCCCTGAGCTGCGCATGCGCGACCTCCTCCGACTCCACCGGCAGCCCCACCGTCACCCAGCCGTCCGCGTCCGGCGCGCCCGCGGCGCTCAGCGCCTCCCGGGCCGCGAGCGCATCGACCGCGTACGGCAGCCCGCGCACCCCCCGCTCCGACAGCCGCACCACGACCTCGGCCCGCAGGATCGACCGCGCGAACTGCTCGGCCCGCTCGGCCCAGAACGCGGGCAGGTCGAAGCCGTCGTCCCGGACGAAACGTTCCTCGCCCGCCTCCACCGCCGTGAACCGGTCGATGCGGTACACGCGGAAGGGTCCGTCGCCCGCGGTCCCGGCGACCCGCGCGCACAGGTACCAGACCCCGGCCTTCAGCACGAGGCCGTACGGCTCCAGCTCCCGGACGACCTCGTCCGTCCCGCGCCGGTAGCGCGCGGCGACGCGCCGGTCGTCCCAGACCGCGTCCGCCACCGCGGGCAGCAGCTCGGGCGTCTCCGGCTCGCGGAACCAGTTCGGCGCGTCCAGGTGGAAGCGCTGGGCCGCCGTACGGGAGGCGTCCCGCAGGGAGGGGAGCAGGGCCGCCGACACCTTCAGGCGAGCCGCCGACGCCGCGTCCTCCAGGCCCATCTCGCGCAGCGCCCCGGGGACTCCGGACAGGAACAGCGCCTCCGCCTCGCCCCGGGCGAGCCCGGTCAGGCGGGTGCGGTAGCCGCCGACGAGGCGGTAGCCGCCGGCCCGGCCGCGCTCCGCGTACACTGGCACGCCCGCCTCCGACAGCGCCTGCGCGTCCCGTGTCACGGTCCGCTCCGACACCTCCAGCTCCCGGGCCAGCTCGGCGGCGGTCATGGTCGGGCGGGACTGGAGGAGCAGCACCATCTTGATGAGGCGGGCAGCGCGCATTCCCACATGATGCAGGAGGCGCGGAAGGCCCCCGCCGGGGCGGGGGCCTTCCGTTCGTCGTGACTCGCCTCTACAGGCCGTAGCGCTCGCGCGCCTCCTTCACGGCCGTCGCCTTGACCTCGCCGCGCCGGGCGAGCTGGGCCAGGGCCGCGACCACGATGGACTCGGCGTCCACGCCGAAGTGGCGGCGGGCGGCGTCCCGGGTGTCCGACAGGCCGAAGCCGTCGGCACCGAGCGACGAGTAGTCCTGCTCGACCCACTGCGCGATCTGGTCCGGGACCTGGCGCATGTAGTCGGAGACCGCGAGCACCGGGCCCTCGGCGCCCTGGAGCGCCCGGCGGACGTACGGCACCCGCTCCTCGCCGCGCAGCAGCGCCGCGTCGGCGTCCATGGCGTCCCGGCGCAGCTCCGTCCAGGAGGTCGCGGACCACACGTCGGCGGCCACGCCCCACTCCTCGGCGAGCAGCCGCTGCGCCTTGAGCGTCCAGTGGATCGCCGTGCCGGAGCCGAGCAGCTGGATGCGCGGGGCGTTCGCGGCCGGGGTCAGGCCCGCCGTCTCCGCCGTGTTGAAGCGGTACAGGCCCTTGACGATGCCCTCGTCCACACCGGACGGCTTGGCCGGCTGCGGCATCGGCTCGTTGTAGACCGTCAGGTAGTAGAAGACGTTCGGGTCCTCGCCCGGGGCCGCCTCGCCGTACATGCGGCGCAGACCGTCCTTGACGATCGCCGCGATCTCGTACGCGAACGCCGGGTCGTAGGAGAGGGCGGCGGGGTTGGTCGCCGCGATGGCGGGGGAGTGGCCGTCCGCGTGCTGGAGGCCCTCACCGGTGAGGGTGGTGCGGCCCGCGGTGGCGCCCACCAGGAAGCCGCGGCCGAGCTGGTCGCCGAGCTGCCACATCTGGTCGGCCGTGCGCTGCCAGCCGAACATCGAGTAGAAGATGTAGAACGGGATCATCGCCTCGCCGTGCGTCGCGTACGCGGTGGACGCGGCGATGAAGTCGGCCATCGAGCCGGCCTCGGTGATGCCCTCGTTGAGGATCTGGCCGTTCTTGGCTTCCTTGTAGTACATCAGCTGGTCGCGGTCGACCGGCTCGTACGTCTGGCCCTTGGGCGAGTAGATGCCCAGGGACGGGAAGAGGCTCTCCATGCCGAAGGTGCGGGCCTCGTCGGGGACGATCGGCACCCAGCGCTTGCCGGTCTCCTTGTCCCGGACCAGGTCCTTGACCAGGCGGACGAAGGCCATGGTCGTCGCGACGTTCTGCGAGCCGGAGCCCTTGTCGAAGGACGCGAACGCCTTGTCGGCGGGGGCGGGCAGTGGCGCGAGCGGGTGGACGCGGCGGGCCGGGGCCGGACCGCCGAGGGCGGCGCGGCGCTCCTGGAGGTAGCGCACCTCGGGGGAGTCGGCGCCGGGGTGGCCGTAGGGGACCACGCCGTCGACGAAGGCGCTGTCCGCGATCGGCAGGCCGAGCAGGTCGCGCATGTCCTTGAACTCGTCCACCGAGAGCTTCTTCATCTGGTGGTTGGCGTTCTTCGACGCGAAGCCGGTGCCGAGGGTGTGGCCCTTGACCGTCTGGGCCAGGATCACGGTGGGCGCGCCCTTGTGGGCGAGCGCGGCGCGGTAGGCGGCGTACACCTTGCGGGACTCGTGACCGCCGCGGGAGAAGTGGAAGCAGTCGAGGATCTTGTCGTCGGACAGGAGCTTCGCCATCTCGGCGAGCTGCGGGTCCTTGTTGAAGAAGTCCTCGCGGATGTAGGCGGCGTCGCGGGTCTGGTACGTCTGGACCTGGGCGTCCGGTACCTCGCGCAGGCGGCGTACGAGCGCGCCGGTGGTGTCCAGCTGGAAGAGTTCGTCCCAGGCGGTGCCCCACAGGCTCTTGATGACGTTCCAGCCGGCGCCGCGGAACTGGGCCTCCAGCTCCTGCACGATCTTGAAGTTGGCGCGGACCGGACCGTCGAGGCGCTGCAGGTTGCAGTTGATGACGAAGGTCAGGTTGTCCAGGCCCTCGCGGGAGGCGAGGGTGAGCGCGGTGGTGGACTCCGGCTCGTCCATCTCGCCGTCGCCGAGGAACGCCCACACGTGGGAGTTCGTCAGGTCCTTGATGCCGCGGCTGGTCAGGTAGCGGTTGAACCGTGCCTGGTAGATCGCCGAGATCGGGCCGAGGCCCATGGAGACGGTGGGGAACTCCCACAGCCAGGGCAGTCGGCGCGGGTGCGGGTAGGACGGCAGGCCGTTGCCGCCGGCCTCGCGGCGGAAGTTGTCCAGCTGCTCCTCGGTCAGGCGGCCGTCGAGGAAGGCGCGGGCGTAGATGCCGGGGGAGGCGTGGCCCTGGACGTAGAGCTGGTCGCCGGAGCCGTCACCCTCCTTGCCCTTGAAGAAGTGGTTGAAGCCGGTCTCGTAGAGCCAGGCCGCGGAGGCGAAGGTGGCGATGTGGCCGCCGACGCCGTACTTGCTGCCGCGGGTCACCATCGCCGCCGCGTTCCAGCGGTTCCAGGCGGTGATCCGCTGCTCCATCGCCTCGTCGCCGTCCACGGTGGGCTCGTCGGCGGTCGGGATGGAGTTGACGTAGTCGGTCTCCAGCAGCTTCGGCAGCGCCAGGCCCGCGCCCTCGGCGCGCTCCAGCGTGCGGCGCATCAGGTACGCGGCACGGTGCGGCCCGGCCGCCTGGGTGACGGCGTCCAGGGAGGCCTGCCACTCGGCGGTCTCCTCGGGGTCGCGGTCCGGGAGCTGGTCGAGCTCGCTCGGCTGGATGGCTTTGGGGTCGGTCGTCATGTCGCCGCCTTCCTCAGTCGAAGGGGGTTCCCTCATCGGCAAGGGTTCGGGGGTGCCCTAGGTCTTTGGCAGGACAGGGCTGGGGCTTGGGTGGAAGCCCGTCTGTGACTGTAACTCGCTGATCGATGATCGATCAAAGGGTTGGGGGGCAAAACCTCTTGATCACGAGAAAGTCGGCACGCGGTGCCTCCGGCGGTGGCACGGGGTGACCTTGAAGTTGACGGTTTGTGCAGGTGAGAGGGGGTGGGCGCGGATGAGCCATGAGGGGCGCGGGGAACTGCGCGAACGGGGGTCTGGGGGCGGAGCCCCCAGGGACGGGGCGGGAAGGGGCGGCGGGGGCGAAGAAGACTAGGGGCGCGGGGCGCAGCCCAGGACGTGGGACTTGACGATCTCCGGGATGCGGGGGTCCCGGCGGCGGAAGGCCGCGACCAGCTCCTCGTGCTCCTCCGCGTACGACTGCTGCACCGTCCCCAGCCACCGTATCGACAGCGCCGTGAACACCTCGATCCCCAGCCCCTCCCACGTGTGCAGCAGCACCGAGTTGCCCGCCGCCCGCACCAGCTCCCGGTGGAAGCCCACCGTGTGCCGCACCTGGCCGGTGCCGTCGGAGACCCGGTCGGCCTCGTACAGCGCGGCGACGTGCGGCTCCAGGGCCGAGCAGTCCAGGGCCAGCCGGTCCGCCGCCAGCTCGGCCGCGATGGCCTCCAGACCGGCCCGGACGGGGTAGCTCTCCTCCAGGTCGGCGGCGGTCAGGTTCCGCACCCGCACGCCCTTGTTCGGCGCCGACTCGATCAGCCGCAGCGACTCCAGCTCCCGCAGTGCCTCCCGCACCGGCGTCTGGCTGACCTCCAGCTCGGTCGCGATCCGCCGCTCCACGATCCGCTCGCCCGGCTGCCAGCGCCCGCTGATGATCCCTTCCAGGATGTGCTCGCGGATCTGTTCGCGCAGCGAGTGGACGACGGGCGCGGTCATGAGAGCTCCTTCGGGAGAGGGCCCCTTCGGCCCCCTGGGGGGACTGACGTTGAGAAACAATACGGCCGTCCCGGGGGGCGGGAAGGGCGCACGGGGGCGCTTTGACGCAGGTGAGACGAGACTTACACAGCGTGCCCCGGTCGAAACACGGCGATGCCCCCGCCCGGGAACGTCCGGGCGGGGGCACCGTACAGGCCCACTGGCGAGGGTGACTACAGGCCGAGCTCGACCTCGAACTCGCCCGCCTCCAGGATCGCCTTGACCGCCGTCAGGTAGCGGGCGGCGTCGGCGCCGTCCACCAGACGGTGGTCGTAGGACAGGGTCAGGTACGTCATGTCGCGGACGCCGATGACCGGGCCGTCCTCCGTCTCGATGACCGCCGGACGCTTGACCGTGGCACCGATGCCGAGGATGGCGACCTGGCCCGGCGGCACGATGATCGTGTCGAACAGCGCGCCGCGCGAACCGGTGTTGCTGATGGTGAAGGTCGCACCGGCCAGCTCGTCCGGGCTGATCTTGCTGGCCCGCACCTTGCCCGCCAGGTCGGCGGTCGCCTTGGCGATGCCGGCCAGGTTCAGGTCACCGGCGTTCTTGATGACCGGGGTCATCAGGCCCTTCTCGGAGTCCACCGCGATACCGATGTTCTCGGTGTCGAAGTAGGTGATGGTCCCCTCGGCCTCGTTGATCTTGGCGTTGACCGGGGCGTGGGCCTTGAGGGCCTGGGCCGCGGCCTTGACGAAGAACGGCATCGGGGAGAGCTTGACGCCCTCGCGCGCCGCGAACGCGTCCTTGGCACGGGCGCGCAGCTTCATCAGCCGGGTGACGTCGACCTCGACGACCGACGACAGCTGGGCCTGCTCGTGCAGCGCCTTGACCATGTTGTCGCCGATGACCTTGCGGATGCGCGGCATCTTGACGGTCTGGCCGCGCAGCGGGGAGGCCTCCAGGACGGGGGCCTTCTTCGCAGCGGGCGCGGCGGGGGCGGCGGCCGGAGCCGGAGCGGCGGCCTTCGCCGCCTCGGCGGCGGCGACGACGTCCTGCTTGCGGATGCGGCCGCCGACGCCGGTGCCCTTCACGGTGGACAGGTCGACGCCGTTCTCGGCGGCGAGCTTGCGCACCAGCGGGGTGACGTAGGCGCCGTCGTCCACCGGCTGGGCGGCGGCCGGGGCAGCCGGCGCGGGCGCCGGGGCGGCGGGTTGCGGGGCCGGAGCCGGCGCCTGCGGGGCGGGGGCCGGGGCGGCCGGAGCCGGAGCGGCCTGCGCGGGAGCCGGAGCGGCCGGAGCCGGCGCCGGGGTGGGCTCGGGCTGGGCCGGGGCCGCCGGGGCCGCCGGGGCCTCCTGGGCGGGGGCAGCCGCCGGGGCGGCACCCGCCGCACCGATGACGGCGAGCTTGGCGCCGACCTCGGCCGTCTCGTCCTCGCCGACCACGATCTCCAGCAGGGTGCCGGAGGCGGGGGCGGGGATCTCGGTGTCGACCTTGTCGGTCGAGACCTCGAGCAGCGGCTCGTCCTCCTCGACGCTGTCACCGACCGACTTCAGCCAGCGGGTGACGGTGCCCTCGGTGACGGACTCGCCGAGCGCGGGCAGGACCACGTCCGTGCCCTCGGCGGAGCCACCGGCGGCGGCGTCGGCGGTGGGAGCGGGCGCCGGGGCGGCCTGCTCGGTGGAGGGGGCGGCAGCGGCGGGCTCGGGAGCGGGCTCGGCGGCCTGCTCGGCCTGCGGGGCCTGCTCGGCGGCCGGGGCGCCGCTGCCGTCGTCGATCAGCGCCAGCTCGGCGCCGACCTCGACGGTCTCGTCCTCGGCGACCTTGATGGAGGACAGGACGCCCGAGGCGGGGGCCGGGATCTCGGTGTCGACCTTGTCGGTCGAGACCTCGAGCAACGGCTCGTCGGCCTCGACGCGCTCACCCTCGGCCTTCAGCCAGCGGGTGACGGTGCCCTCGGTGACGCTCTCGCCGAGCGCCGGAAGGGTTACGGAAACCGCCATGGTTTCGGTTGCTCCTTACGAAAGTGCGGAAGTCTGTGTCGTCGCGCCCGAAGACCGAAGCGGTCAGTCGTGCATGTGGAGCGGCTTGCCGGCCAGCGCCAGGTGGGCCTCGCCGAGCGCCTCGTTCTGCGTCGGGTGGGCGTGGATGAGCTGGGCCACCTCGGCCGGCAGCGCCTCCCAGTTGTAGATCAGCTGCGCCTCGCCGACCTGCTCGCCCATGCGGTCGCCGACCATGTGGACGCCGACCACGGCACCGTCCTTGACCTGGACGAGCTTGATCTCGCCCGCGGTCTTCAGGATGCGGCTCTTGCCGTTGCCGCCCAGCGGGAACTTGATCGAGACGACCTTGTCCGCGCCGTAGACCTCCTTCGCCCTGGCCTCGGTGAGACCGACGGAGGCGACCTCCGGGTGGCAGTACGTCACCCGCGGCACGCCGTCGTAGTCGACCGGCACGGTCTTCAGGCCGGCGAGCCGCTCCGCCACTAGGATGCCCTCGGCGAAGCCGACGTGCGCGAGCTGGAGGGTGGGGACGAGGTCACCGACGGCGGAGATGGTCGGGACGTTGGTCCGCATGTACTCGTCCACGAGGACGAAGCCGCGGTCCGTCGCGACGCCGTTCTCCTCGTAGCCCAGGCCCTGCGAGACCGGGCCGCGGCCGATGGCGACGAGCAGGACCTCGGCCTCGAACTCCTTGCCGTCGGCGAGGGTGACCTTGACGCCGTCCTGGGTGTACTCGGCCTTCTGGAAGAAGGTGCCCAGGTTGAACTTGATGCCCCGCTTGCGGAAGGCGCGCTCCAGGAGCTT
Source organism: Streptomyces sp. NPDC059906 (assembly GCF_042730645.1). Taxonomy (NCBI): domain Bacteria; kingdom Bacillati; phylum Actinomycetota; class Actinomycetes; order Kitasatosporales; family Streptomycetaceae; genus Streptomyces; species Streptomyces sp. NPDC059906. The sequence continues at coordinate 21,198 of NZ_JBHWKU010000056.1, read as the reverse complement.
GGAGCTGTTCTCGTCCTCGACCGGGACGAGGTGCTTGAGGCCCTCGATGACCGTGACCTCGGAACCGAAGGACTTCCACGCGGAGGCGAACTCGACGCCGATGACGCCGCCGCCCAGCACGATCGCGGACTTCGGCACGCGGTCGAGCGTGAGGGCGTGGTCCGAGGAGATGATCCGGTTGCCGTCGATCTCCAGGCCCGGCAGGGTCTTCGGCACGGAGCCGGTCGCCAGCAGGACGTGGCGGCCCTGGACACGCTGGCCGTTGACGTCGACGGAGGTCGGGGACGAGAGCCGGCCCTCACCCTCGATGTAGGTGATCTTGCGGGAGGCGACCAGACCCTGCAGGCCCTTGTACAGGCCGGCGATCACCTCGTCCTTGTACTTGTGCACGCCGGCCATGTCGACGCCCTCGAAGGACGTCTTGACGCCGAACTGCTCGCTCTCGCGCGACTGGTCGGCGACCTCGCCCGCGTGGAGCAGGGCCTTGGTGGGAATGCAACCGTTGTGCAGGCAGGTGCCGCCGAGCTTGTTCTTCTCGATCAGGGCGACGTCCAGGCCCAGCTGCGCCCCGCGCAGGGCCGCGGCGTAACCACCGCTGCCACCGCCGAGGATCACTAGGTCGAAAACGGTGCTGGCGTCGTTCGCCACGTCACGTCCTCCATGCATGTGCGCCACGCCGGTCTCCAGTGACCGGTCGGCGGCTGGTGTCCGGCCGCTCATTGTTCTCGGCCCTTGGGTGGGCCCTGTCCTGCCGGGCTCCATCTTCGCACTTGTGAGAGGCGAACGAGACGTGGGGCCGGGGTGTGAGACGCCCCACGTTCATGTGAGCGGGTTCCCCTGCGGTCCTTCTCGGCCGACACCAGGACAGCCGGCCCAGGGCCGCAGGGCTGTGCTGGTCTGCGGCTTCGCCGCGTGGGCGCGGCGGCGTGGGGTTCTTCTCGGCCGGTGCCGGGGCAGCCGGCCCAGGGGTACGGGGCTGTGCTGGTCTGCGGCTTCGCCGCGTGGGCGCGGCGGCGTGGGGTTCTTCTCGGCCGGTGCCGGGACAGCCGGCCCAGGGGTGCGGGGCTGTGTTGGTCTGCGGCTTCGCCGCGTGGGCGCGGCGGCGTGGGGTTCTTCTCGGCCGACGCCGGGACAGCTGACCAGGGGCGCGGGGAACTGCGCGACAAGCCACGACGGGCCCGCAGCCGCACGATCACCCGCGCCCCAACCCCTTAGGCGCCCCCGGCCCAGCTAGCCCAGCTCACCCGCAGCCGCCAGCTCGGCAACCCGCACCAGCGTCCGCACCGCCGTCCCCGTACCGCCCTTCGGGGTGTACCCGAACGGCCCGCCCTCGTTGAAGGCCGGACCCGCGATGTCCAGGTGCGCCCAGGTGATGCCCTCGCCGACGAACTCCCGCAGGAAGAGACCGGCCACCAGGCCGCCGCCCATCCGCTCGCCCATGTTCGCGATGTCCGCGGTCGGCGAGTCCATGCCCTTGCGCAGGTGCTCCGGCAGCGGCATCGGCCACGCCGGCTCGCCGGACTCCTCCGCCGCCTCGTGCACCGCGGAGCGGAACGCGTCGTCGTTCGCCATGATCCCGTACGTGCGGCTGCCCAGCGCCAGCATCATCGCGCCCGTCAGCGTCGCCACGTCGATGATCGCGTCCGGCTTCTCCTGCGAGGCCGCCCACAGCGCGTCGGCGAGCACCAGCCGGCCCTCGGCGTCGGTGTTGAGCACCTCCACCGTCTTGCCGCTGTACATGCGCAGCACGTCGCCCGGGCGCGTCGCCGAGCCCGACGGCATGTTCTCGGCCAGCGCCAGCCAGCCGGTCACGTTGACCTCCAGGCCGAGCCGTGCGGCGGAGACGACCGCCGCGAACACGGCGGCGGCACCGGCCATGTCGCACTTCATCGTCTCGTTGTGGCCGGCCGGCTTCAGCGAGATGCCGCCCGAGTCGTAGGTGATGCCCTTGCCGACGAAGGCGAGGGACTTCTTCGCCTTGGGCGAGGTGTACGACAGCTTCACCAGCCGCGGACCCGACGCCGAACCGGCGCCGACGCCGAGGATGCCGCCGTAGCCGCCCTTCGTCAGCGCCTTCTCGTCGAGCACCTGCACCTTGATGCCGTGCTCCTTGGCGGCCGCCTGCGCCACCGCCGCGAAGGCCTCCGGGTCGAGGTCGTTCGGCGGGGTGTTGACCAGGTCGCGGGCGCGGTTCAGTTCCTCGGCGACGGCCGCGGCGCGCTCGACCGCCGCCTTGTACGCCTTGTCGCGGGGCTTGCCGCCGAGCAGCGCGGCCTCCGCCAGCGGGGCCTTGCCGTTGCCGTTGGCCTTCGCCTTGGCACCCTTGGCCTCCTTGGCCGACGCCTTGTACGCGTCGAAGGAGTACGCGCCGAGCAGCAGGCCCTCGGCGACGACACCGGCGTCGGCGGCCTCGGCGAGCGGCAGGGCGAAGGCGGCCTTCTTGGCGCCGGCCAGGGCGCGGGCGGCCGCGCCGGCGGCCCGGCGCAGCGCCTCGGGGTCAAAACCGGCGTCCTTCTCGGGCTCGGCACCGAGGCCCACCGCCACGACGACGGGAGCCTTGAAGCCGGACGGAGCGGGCAGCTTCGTCACCTCGCCCTCGGCGCCGGAGGCGCCGAGGGTCTCCAGGACGGCGGCGAGCCGGCCGTCGTACGCCTTGTCCACGGCCTCGGCGCCCGGGGCGACGGACGGGCCGCCTGCGCCCTTGGCGACGCCGATCACGATCGCGTCGGCCCGCAGGCCGGGCGCCGCGGCGGTGGAGAGAGTGAGAGCAGTCACGGTGGTGAAATCTCGCTTCCGTATGAAGTCTGGTGTGGCCGAATGCGGGTGGGTCGACCGGGCCCGACATCCGACCCTAGATCCCTCCTGCGATGCGGTCCTCGCCTGGGCAGGCGAACACTCGGCACGAGCCTACGCTCGCGCCCGGCCGCGCTCCCTCCCGCGGGGCCGTGGTTTCCCCGCGGCCGTGCGGGTGGGAGATCATTCCGGGGGCATGCCGCCCACCCCTCCCGCACTCTGGAGCACTTCCCGTGAGACGCCCGGTCCTGCCGACAGCCCTTCTCCTGCTGCTGCTTGCCGGCTGCACGTCGGCCCCCGGCGGCGACGGTGGTGGTGGCGGTGGTGGCGGTGGTGGCGGTGGTGGCGGTGGTGGCGGTGGTGGCGGTGGTGGCGGTGGCGGTGGCCACTGGCGGCCGACGGCCGGCACCGCCTGGCAGTGGCAGCTCAGTGGCAGGCTCGACACCTCCGTCGACGTTCCGGTCTACGACATCGACGGCTTCGACCACGACGAGGCCACGGTCGCCGGCCTGCACGACGACGGGCGCAAGGTCATCTGCTACGTCTCCACCGGCGCCTGGGAGGACTTCCGGCCCGACGCCGACGCGTTCCCCGAGGAGGTGCTGGGCAAGGGCAACGGCTGGGAGGGCGAGCGGTGGCTGGACATCCGCGCTACGGACGTTCTGGAGCCGCTGATGGCCGAGCGCCTCGACATGTGCCGCGACAAGGGCTTCGACGCCGTGGAGCCGGACAACATGGACGGCTACAAGAACGACACCGGCTTCCCGCTCACCGGCGACGACCAACTCCGCTACAACCGGCTGATCGCGAAGCTCGCCCACGACCGCGGGATGGCCGTCGGGCTGAAGAACGACCTGGACCAGATCCCGGACCTGGTCGACGACTTCGACTTCGCCGTCAACGAACAGTGCGCCCAGTACGGCGAGTGCGCCGACAACCGGCCGTTCGTCGACGCGGACAAGGCGGTCTTCCACGTCGAGTACGAGCTGCCGACCGAGCGCTTCTGCGCCGACTCCCGCGAGCTGCGGCTCAGTTCGATGCTGAAGAAGTACGAACTGGACGCGTGGCGGGAGGCCTGCTGAGCCCGTGAGCCCGTGAGCCCGTGGCTCAACCGAGGACGAGGACCACGAGGGCGGTGGTGGCCGCCGTCTCCGCCACGCCGCCGAAGACGTCGCCCGTGACGCCGCCGAAGCGGCGGACGCAGTGGCGCAGCAGGAGTTCGGCCGCCGCGGCGGCGCACACCACGGCGAGCGCCGTGCGCAGCGCGTCGTACGGGCCCAGGTACGCGCCCGCCGCCGTGCCGGCCAGGGTGACGGCCGCCGCCGCGGCCAGCGCCCCGCCGGCCGGGACCACCCCGGCGACCGCCGCGCCCAGGCCCTCCGGGCGGGCGGCCGGCACTCCGGTCCGGGCCGCCGTCGTGAGCGCCAGCCGGGCGGCGGTCGCCGACACCACGGCGGCGAGCGCGCCCCGCGCCCACGAGCCGTCGTAGGCCTGCGCGAGGGCGGCCACCTGGGCGAGGAGCGTGAACAGCAGGGTGAGCACGCCGAACGGCCCGATGTCCGACTGCTTCATGATCCGCAGGGCGTCCTCGGCGGGCTTGCCGCTGCCCAGTCCGTCGGCGGTGTCGGCCAGTCCGTCCAGGTGCAGTCCACGCGTGAGTACGGCGGGGACGGCGGCCGTGGCGACCGCGGCGAGCAGACTTCCGGCGCCCAGGACGAGCAGCAGGAGCCCGGCGCCCGCGGCGGCGGCGCCGACGGCCAGCCCGGCCAGCGGCGCGCACAGCATGCCGCCGCGCGCGGCGTCCCGGTCCCAGCGGGTCACCTTGACCGGGAGCACGGTGAGGGTGCCGAAGGCGAAGCGGAGGCCGTCGAGGGAGGGGGTCCTGAGCACCGGCGCAGACTACCCGGCGGTCGGCGGGGTGTGGGTGGGCGCTGGGGATAAAGTGCGCATATGGGAGATTGGTGGCAGCGCAACATCATGGAACCGGGCAAGCTGCCGCTGCTCCTCGCGCTGGCGGCGTTCGTGCTGACGTTCGCTGTCACCCGGGTCATCACCCGTCTGATCCGGGCGGGCAAGGGGCCCTTCGGGAACGTGAAGGCGGGCGGGGTGCACATCCACCACGTCGTCCCGGGGGTCGTGCTCACCGTCGTCGGCGGCTTCGGCGCGGTCGCGGGGGGCCGGCACGGGGTCGGGTCGGCGCTCGCGGCGGTGGTCTTCGGTATCGGGGCGGGGCTGCTCCTGGACGAGTTCGCGCTGATCCTGCACCTCGACGACGTGTACTGGAGCGAGGCGGGGCGCAAGAGCGTGGAGGTCGTGGTGCTCACCGCGGCGCTGGTCGGGCTGGTGCTGGCGGGGTTCACGCCGTTCGGGGTCGACGGGATGTCCCAGGACGAGTTGCAGGACCGCGCGAACGTCATCGTCACCGTCGCGGGGAACTTCCTGTTCTCCCTCCTCGCCCTGGCCAAGGGCAAGGCGCGGCTGGCGATCTTCGGGGTCATCGTGCCCGTGATCGCTTTGGTCGGCGCGGTTCGCCTGGCCCGGCCGGGCTCTCCGTGGGACCGCCGGTTCTACGCCCGTCGGCCGCGGGCCCGCGCTCGGGCCCGGCTGCGCGCCGAGCGCCACGACCGTCGCTGGTCCGGGCCGCGCCGCGTCGTCCAGGACTGGATCGGCGGCCGCCCGGATCCGCGGTGAGGATGCCTGCGGCGGCCTGTGCGGGTTCGGTGGGGGTGCGCGTAGCGCGTTATCCCCGGTGGGTGGGTCGGGGCCGCGCCGGGGGGTGTCCGTCCTCGGAACGGCGCGAAATCGGTCGGCTACGGAGGCTCGGGGCGTTGACGCGCCAACCGCTGCGGGCGGACACCCCCCCGACACGCCCCCTCCTCGCCGTACGCGGCTGCGGCCCGCCCACGCTCCGCGTCCCCCCTCGTCGCCGTACGCGGCTGACCGTCCATCCCCGGCTCCGCGCCGCGCGTAGCCGCCACGCCGCCCAGCCGCGATCAGCCGCCGCCCCGGCCGCCGCAACTCCGGCCAAGTCGCCGCCCCGCCGCAACTCCGGCCAAGTCGCCGCCCCTGCCACAGCCGCGGTCAGCCGCCGCCCGCGCCACAGCCGCGGTCAGCCGCCGCCCGCGCCACAGCCGCGGTCAGCCGCCGCCCCCGCCCGCCGCCGCCGGGACCGCCCGCAGCTGCGGTCAGCCGCCGTCGTCCCGCCCCAGCCGCGGGTCGCCCCCGCTCCGCCCCAGCTGCGGGTCGCCGCCGCTCCGCCCCAGCTGCGGGTCGCCGCCGCTCCGCCCCAGCTGCGGGCAGTCGTGCCGCTGGGGCGGCACGGGTGGGCGCAGCGGCACCCCGCAACGCCGGGCCGTGTCCCCCCTGCGCCCGCACCCCCACGCCGGGGGACCAAGCCGCCCCGGTCCACCGAACCGCGACTACTCGCCGTCGGAGGTCTCCGGCAGCTCCGCTGCCAAGGACGCCGCCGCCTGGACCAACGGCAGCGCCAGCAAGCCGCCCGCGCCCTCGCCCACCTTCACGCCCTGGGTCAGCAGCGGCTCCATCGCCATCCGGTCCAGCGCCTTCGCCTGGCCCGGCTCCCCGCTGTCGTGCGCGGCCAGCCACCAGTCCGGCGCCCGGAACGCGACCCGCTGCCCGACCAGCGCGCACGCGGCCGTCACGACGCCGTCCAGGATCACCGGCACCTTCCGCACCGCGCTCTGCAGCAGGAAGCCCGTCATGGCGGCGAGGTCCGCGCCGCCCACCGTGGCGAGGAGTTGCAGCTGGTCGCCGAGGACCGGGCGCGCGCGGCGCAGCGCGTCGCGGATCGCCGCGCACTTGCGCATCCAGGCCAGGTCGTCGATCGGCAGCCCGCCCCGGCCGGTGACGACCGACGCGTCCGTCCCGCACAGCGCGGCCACCAGCGTCCCCGCCGCCGTCGTACCGCCCACGCTCACGTCGCCCAGCACCACCAGGTCGGTGCCCGAGTCGGCCTCCTCGTCGGCCACCGCCATCCCGGCGCGGAAGGCGGCCTGAGCCTCCTCGAGGGTCAGCGCGTCCTCGATGTCGATACGTCCCCCGGCCCGGCGCACCCGGTGCCCGGCGACCTCGGCCGGCAGCTTCTCCGGGTCGCAGTCCAGGGCCATGTCGACCACGCGCACGGGTACGTCCAGGCGCCTGGCGAGCACCGACACCGGACGGCCGCCCTCCAGCACCTCGCGCACCAGCTCACCGGCACCGCCCGCGGGCCGCGCCGACACGCCCAGCTCGGCGACCTTGTGGTCGCCGGCGAAGAGCACCACCCGGGGACGTACGACGGGGCGTACCGGTACGGCGGACTGGGCCGCCGACAGCCACTCGCCCAGGTCGTCGAGGCGGCCCAGTGATCCGGGCGGGACGACCTGACGCTCCCGGCGCGCTTCCGCGTCGCGACGTACCCCGCCGTCGGGGCGCTCGATCAGGTCGGTGAAGTCGTCGAGATTCAGCGAGCTCATTCGCCGAACAGTACCGGCCCCGGTCGAACACGAAGGAGGGCCCGTGGGCGGCACGTCCGGGCGGCGTCGTTGCGCCCCGGATCGCGCTCACCTACGTAACGTTTTGCCTGGAATGTCTTACGTGCCCGCGTACGTCTCGTGTCGGGAGCCGCTCGTGTCCGGAACCTCCGCCTCCTCGGTGCCCCCCGTCCCGCCGTACGGGCCGTACCGCGAGGACTGCCCCTGGTGCGGCTCGCGGCGGCTGCGGGCCCGGCTGCGCGGTGACGGGCCGCGGCAGGGAGCACCCCACCGGTCTCCGGTCGAGCGGTGCGCGGACTGCCGCCACGTCTTCCGGAACCCGCCGCTCACCCCCGGCCCCGAGCATCCCCTGGTCCGGGCCGGTGTCCGGCTCAGACACCGGCTGGCCGCCCGGGCGCTGTACCGCCACTGTCCCGAGCCCGAGAGCTGGCTGGACGTCGGCACCGGCGACGCCGACTTCCCCCGGACCGCCCGTACGCACTTCCCGTACACCGCGTTCGACGGCCTGGACGCCAGCCACCGCGTGTTGCGGGCCCGCGCCGTCGAGCGGGTCGAGGAGGCGTTCGTCGGGCGGCTGACGGATCCGCACCTCGCGGCCCGGCTGCGGGCACGCTACGACGTCGTGAGCCTCTTCCAGTATCTGGAGCGCGTTCCCGACCCCCGGGCAGAGCTGACGGCCGCGCTGCGGGTGCTGCGGCCCGGCGGGCATCTGCTCGTCGACGTGGCCGACCCGCGTCGCCTGCTGCCCGTCCACCCCCTCGGACTGGGCGCCGAACTCGTGGCCCAGGGCTGTACGGTCCTGACGGGCTTCCGGGGGCACCGCGTCGTCGCGCGCAAGGACGGCTCAGCCCCGTAGCACCAGCGCCTGGCCCGCCACCACCAGCAGCACCTGCTCGCACTCGGCCGCGAACGCCGCGTTCAGGCGGCCGAGTTCGTCGCGGTAGCGGCGGCCGGACGCCGTGGCCGGGACGATGCCCGAACCGACCTCGTTCGACACCGCCACCAGCGTGCGGCGGGTGTCGCGGACCGCCCGGGTCAGCTCCCGCACCCGGTCCCTCAGCGCCCGTTCGCCGCCGTCGGCCCACTCCTCGTCGTCCCACGCGCCGACCGCGTCCATCGCGTCCGTCAGCCACAGGGACAGGCAGTCGACGAGGAGGGGCGGGCCCTCGTCCTTCAGGAGGGGGACCAGGTCGCAGGTCTCGGCGGTCCGCCATGAACCGGGGCGGCGTTCCCGGTGCGCGCCGACCCGGGCCGCCCATTCGGTGTCGCCCTTGCGGGAGCCGCCGGTGGCGACGTAGAGGACGTCGGGGAAGGGTTCGAGGCGGCGTTCCGCCTCCACCGACTTGCCCGACCGCGCGCCGCCCAGGACCAGGGTGCGCCGCGGTACGTCGGGTACGTCCTCGTACGAGCCCACCGCCAGCGTCGTGCCGTCCGGCACCGCCCGTGCGCCCGCCGCCGCGAGCCGCCGCGCCAGCTCCCGGCCCGGCGGCACGTCGTGGTCCAGGTGGACGGCGACGACGTCCGTCGTCGGGCCCGCCGCTCCCACCGCCCGCAGCCGCGCCAGCGCGTCCGGCCGCCCGACGACGTCCGCGAGGACCAGGTCGTACGGCTCCGCGGGCTCCTCCAGGCCCGCCGGGGCGCCACCCGGCGGCACGTAGAGGAGCCGCCGGCCGTCGGGACCCGTCACGGCGTAACCCGTGCCCGGCGCGTCCAGCGCCACCGCCCGCACCCGGTGCCCCGTCAGCAGCGCCAGCTCCCGGCCGTCCGGCACCCGGCCCGGCTGCGGCAGCCCGGCCGGCACCTCCACGGCGGGGCCGTCGTGCGGGTGGGAGAGCAGTACCTGGCGTACGCCGGACAGGGAGTGCCCGGCCCGCGCGGCGGCGAACGCGGCGCCGGGCGTCAGGTCGAGCAGCAGCGCGCCGTCCACCAGCAGCGCGGTCGCCGCACGCGCGTCCTCGCCCTGCGCCGCGGCACAGGCCGCGCAGGGACAGTCGGGGCGGGGGAGTCCCGCGGGGGCACCGGTGCCGAGCAGAGTCACGTCCACGCACCGATTTTCGCCGGTCGCCCGGCGACGTGCGCGCCCAAGTCCCCCGGGGGGCGGGTGCCGCGACCGTTCTCGCTCGGTTCCCGCCCCCGGGGCCCCCTGCGGGGCCTTCTCCCCGGGCCTTCTACGGTGCGCCCGGTTCAGCGCATAGGCTGCGGGCGGAGGGCGGATCAAGATCCGGCTTCCGCTCTGCACGTGCTGACATCTTGGAGGCGTACATGGCGGCATGGACGTGGCGGTTCGAGACGGCCGACGGGACGGAGGTCCAGCCCGCGGTGCAGCCCGAGGAGTTCACCACGCAAGGGGACGCCGAGTCCTGGATCGGGGAGCAGTGGAAGGACCTCCAGGCGGGCGGCACCGACCAGGTGCGGCTCTTCGAGGACTCCACCGAGATCTACGGCCCGATGAGCCTGCACGCCGAGGAGGCGGAGGCCGACGCCGAGGCCGAGGCGGGGACCGAGGCCTGAGGTCCGGGGGCGGGGGCGGCCCCGCCCCCGCCCCGTCACTGCTCGCCGAGCGTCACCTCGGCCGTGTGCTCCTTGCCGTCCCGGGTGTAGGTCACCTTCGTCCGGTCGCCCGGCCGCATCGACGCCAGCGCCTCGGACAGCGAGGTGATGGTGGTGATGTCCGTGTCGCCGAGCTTCACCAGGACGTCCCCGGGGCGCAGCCCGGCGTCGTCGGCGGCCCCGCCGTCGCTCACCTCGACGACGGCCACCCCGGCCGGGCGGAAGCTGTCGTCCACGACCGTGCGGGCGGTGATGCCCAGCGCGGCCCGGCCCGAGTCGGTGACCTTGCCGTCCCTGACGATCTGCCCGGCCACCGTCGTCACCATCGACGCCGGGATCGCGAACCCGATGCCGGGCGCCGCGCTGTCGCCGAGGCCCGGATCGGTCGCCGCCAGCGTCGGGATGCCGATCACCTGCCCGTCCAGGTTCACCAGGGCGCCCCCGCTGTTGCCCGGGTTGATGGCCGCCGACGTCTGCACCATGTTGGCGATGGTCGCGCCCGTGCCGCCGCCGCTGCTGCCCTCCGTCACGGTGCGCCCGGTCGCCGACACGATGCCCTGCGTCACGCTGGAGGACAGGCCGAGCGGCGAGCCCATCGCCAGCACGATCTGCCCCACCTCGACCTTCGCGGAGTCCGCGAAGCGGGCCGCCTTCATGCCCTCGGGCACCTTGTCGAGCTTGATGACCGCCAGGTCCTGCTGCGGGTAGGAGGAGACCAGCTTCGCGGTCAGGGCGTCCTCTGCGCGGGCCGTCGTCACCCGGAAGGACTTGGCGTCGCCGACGACGTGCGCGTTGGTGACGACGTGCCCCTTGTCGTCGTACACGACCCCCGACCCCAGGGAGTCGCCCGCCTGGATCTGTACGACCGACGGCAGTACGTCCTTGATCACCCGCTCGTAGTCGGCCTCCAGCTCACTGGCCGCGCGCGGCGCCGCCGCCTGCGCCGTGTCGCCCTCCCGTGCGCTCCCCGAACCCCGGTCGGTCCCCGCACCGGCGTCGGAACAGCCGGTCGCCAGCAACAGGGCGCAGGCCGGTACGGCCACCGGAGCGAACAGACGGCGCAGACGGGTGCGGGAAGTGTCCATGGCCCGAGTCTCACCGCGTCCCCGGCGCCCGGCGCCCGGTGCACACCCGAACGGGCGCCGCGGCCGGGCGGGCGGCGGCACCGGGCCGGTGGGGCAAGAGCTAGCCGCGTACCCCGCACAGGTGCAGCAGCGCCGCGACCGAGCGGTACGGGTCCGTCCGGCCGGCCCGCTCCTCGGCGGCCAGCAGGGCATCGAGATCGGCGGGGGGTGTGGTTCCGTCGGGCGCCGTGTCCGTGAAGACCCGCACGCCGTACCAGGTGTGCAGCGGCGCGCCGATGCCCGCGAGCTTCGCCGTCAGCGTCGCCAGCCGGTCCGCGCGGACGTCGAGGCCCAGGCGGTTGCGGTAGCTCGTGGTGTCGAAGGCGGCCAGCGCGCCCGGCCAGTCGCCGTGCAGGCCGGGGCGCAGCGCGAGCGCGTCGCCGTTGCGCACCACGAGCGACAGCAGACCGCCGGGCGCGAGCATCCGGGCCAGCCCCGCCAGCAGCGGGTCGGGCTCCTCGACGTACATGAGCACGCCGTGGCACAGCACCACGTCGAAGCTGCCCGGCAGGAAGTGCACACCGGTGTCCCGGCCGTCGCCCTCGACGATCCGCATCCGCTCCCGGATGCCCTCGGGCTGGCCGGCCAGGGCGTCACGCGCGGCGGCGATCATCGTCGCGTCCCGCTCCACGCCGGTCACCTGGTGCCCGGCCCGTGCCAGCCGCAGCGCCTGGGTGCCCTGGCCCATTCCGACGTCGAGCACGCGCAGCCGCCGCCCGACGGCGAAACGCCCGGCTATCTGCTCGTCCAGCTGCCGGGCCACCAGCTCCTGCCGTACGACGTTCCGAAGCCCGGACAGCCCCGCTGTCCAGGCCTCGGCCGCGCCCTCGGTGAACGGCGTCGTGCTCAGGGCCGCTCCCCGCGCTTGACCTGGGGCTTGGGCAGCCGCAGCCGGCGCATCTGGAGCGAGCGCATCAGCGCGTACGCGACCGCACCGCGGCGGCGCTCGTCCGGGAAGCGCTCCGCGAGCCGCTTCTTCAGCCGGAAACCGGTGACGATCGAGTCCAGCACGATCAGCACGATCACGACCAGCCACAGCAGCAGCGCGACGTTCTGCAGCGACGCCACCCGGATCATGCTCAGCACGAGGATGATCACGGCCATCGGCAGGAAGTACTCCGCGATGTTGAACCGCGAGTCGACGAAGTCGCGCGCGAACTTGCGGACCGGGCCCTTGTCGCGGGCCGGCAGGTACCGCTCGTCGCCCTTGGCCAGCGCCTCGCGCTGCCGGGCCATCGCGGTCCGGCGATCCTCGCGCTGCCGCTTGGCGGCGTCCTTGCGGGTCATCGGCGTATTGGCGACGCTGCGGCGCTGGGACTGGGCCACACTGCGCTTGGGCGTGGGCCTGCCCTTCGGGGCCTGCGGGTCACGGGGCTGATTGGAGTCGGTCACCGGCGCGCTGACGGCGCTCTGGGCCTTCTCATCCTTGGCACGGCTACGGAACACAAAACCCAAGGGTACGTGGTGCGGGGGTGTGGACCCCAGTCCGGTGGGGAACGATCCGGCAACGCCGGTCGTCTGTATGGGGACAGAGCGGATGTACGGAGTGGATGTCGCGTACAGCCCCGGACACCGGGATTTTCCGGACAACCCGGGGAGCACCTACTCCCTGCGCCGGACGGGGAACGTACGCAGTCGTCCTTGGGGATGAGCGCATCCGTCCCCGAACAGTGCGGTAATGGATGCAGGGCCCGTACTGTGGGTTCTGTTGCAGTCGCTGGAGCTGGAGTCGGTCAGAAGGGGGCGCGCGAAGCCCATGAGCGGTGTCATGAAGCGTATGGGGATGATCTTCCGCGCGAAGGCCAACAAGGCCCTTGACCGGGCCGAGGACCCGCGCGAAACCCTCGATTACTCGTACCAGAAACAGCTGGAGCTGCTGCAGAAGGTGCGCCGCGGCGTCGCCGACGTGGCGACCAGCCGCAAGCGGCTGGAGCTGCAGCTCAACCAGCTCCAGTCCCAGTCGGGCAAGCTGGAGGACCAGGGCCGCAAGGCGCTGGCGCTGGGCCGCGAGGACCTGGCCCGCGAGGCGCTCTCCCGGCGCGCCGCGCTCCAGCAGCAGGTCACCGACCTGGAGACGCAGCACGCCACCCTCCAGGGCGAGGAGGAGAAGCTCACCCTTGCGGCCCAGCGCCTCCAGGCCAAGGTGGACGCCTTCCGCACCAAGAAGGAGACCATCAAGGCCACCTACACGGCGGCCCAGGCGCAGACCCGCATCGGCGAGGCGTTCTCCGGCATCTCCGAGGAGATGGGCGACGTCGGCCTGGCCATCCAGCGGGCCGAGGACAAGACCGCCCAGCTCCAGGCCCGGGCCGGCGCCATCGACGAGCTGCTCGCCTCCGGCGCCCTCGACGACCAGTCCGGCATGCACAAGGACGACATCCAGGCCGAGCTGGACCGGCTCTCCGGTGGTACGGATGTAGAGCTGGAACTGCAGCGGATGAAGGCCGAGCTGGCCGGGGGCTCCACCTCCGACCGCCAGGCCATCGAGGGCGGCCAGGGACAGGGCCAGTCCTCGTCGCAGTCCCAGCAGCAGCCGCAGGACACCCCGCGCTTCGACAAGCAGTAGCCCACGGCTAGGAGGGCCGACATGATCGTACGGATCATGGGGGAGGGACAGCTGACGCTGGCCGACGGCCGGCTCGGTGAGCTGAACAAGCTGGACGACGAGCTCCTGGCCGAGATGGAGAACGGCGACGGCCCCGGCTTCCGCGCGACCCTCCAGGCCCTCCTGGCCAAGGTCCGCGAACTGGGCGAGCCCCTCCCCGACGACACCCTGGAGCCGTCCGACCTCATCCTCCCGTCCCCGGACGCCACCCTGGAGGAGGTCCAGGAGCTCCTGAGCGACGACGGCCTCATTCCGGGCGGTGCGTGACGGACAGGGGTGGTCGGTCCGGCGCCCGCTGACGCAGGTCGGCGATCACAGCCCGGCCGACGCCCACCGCACGCGGGCCCGCGCATAGGACACCCCCACTCCAGCTACCGTAAAAAACCGTGAGCACACTCGCGAGAGCCCGCTGCGTCCTCGGCGCCCACCCCTCCACCACGGACACCGTCCTCGCGGTGGTCGTCCTGGTCTGCATGGTCGCCGGCTCCTTCGTGGACCCGCACGGACCGGAGGGCGTCAGCTGGGGGCTGAGCACCCCCGACGCGCTCAGCCTCGCCCTGATGACCGCCGGCGCCGCCGCGCTCGCCTTCCGGCGCCGCCAGCCGATGGCGGTCCTCGTCGTCACGGGCTGCGTCTCCGTCGTCGAGAGCGTCACCGGCGACCCGCGCGCCCCGGTGGTCATGTCGGCCGTCATCGCCCTCTACACCGTCGCCGCCTCCACCGACCGGCCCACCACCTGGCGGGTCGGCCTGCTCACCACGACCGTGCTCACCGGCGCCGCCATGCTGGCCGGCCCGCTGCCCTGGTACGCGCAGGAGAACCTCGCCGTCTTCGCCTGGACCGGCATCGGTGCCACCGCCGGGGACGCCGTCCGCAGCCGTCGCGCCTTCGTGCAGGCCATCCGGGACCGGGCGGAGAAGGCCGAGCGCACCCGGGAGGAGGAGGCCCGCCGCCGCGTCGCCGAGGAACGGCTGCGCATCGCCCGCGACCTGCACGACGTGGTCGCCCACCACATCGCCCTGGTCAACGTGCAGGCCGGGGTCGCCTCGCACGTCATGGACAAGCGGCCCGACCAGGCCAAGGAGGCGCTCGCCCACGTACGGGAGGCCAGCCGCTCCGCGCTGGACGAGCTGCGGGCCACCGTCGGCCTGCTGCGCCAGTCCGGCGACCCGGAGGCACCGACCGAGCCCGCCCCGGGCCTCGCCCGCCTCGACGAACTCGTCGGCACCTTCCACCACGCCGGACTGCGGGTCGAGGTGGCCCGCACCGACCAGGGCACCGAGCTGCCGGCCGCCGTCGACCTGGCCGCCTACCGCATCATCCAGGAGGCGCTGACCAACGTGCAGAAGCACGCGGGACGGCAGGCGAGGGCCGAGGTCAGCGTCGTACGGGTCGGGCCGGACATCGAGGTGACCGTCCTCGACGACGGCACCGCCGACGGCGAGGCCCCCGACGGCACCACCGAGGGCGGGGGACACGGGCTGCTCGGCATGCGCGAGCGCGTCACCGCCGTGCGCGGCACCCTCACCACCGGTCCCCGCTACGGCGGCGGTTTCCGCGTGCATGCGATCCTTCCGGTCAAGAGCCGCACCGACGCCGCCACCCAAGCGACGTAAGCCACCTGAGCCACCCAAGCCATCGAAGCCACGGGGGAGCCCGTATGACGATCCGTGTCCTGCTCGCCGACGACCAGGCGCTGCTGCGCAGCGCCTTCCGGGTGCTGGTCGACTCCGAGCCCGACATGGAGGTGGTGGGGGAGGCGTCCGACGGCGCGGAGGCGGCCCGGCTGGCCGCCGAGCAGCGGGCCGACGTGGTGCTGATGGACATCCGGATGCCCGGCACGGACGGTCTCGCCGCCACCCGCATGATCAGCGCCGACCCGTCCCTCGCCCACGTCCGCGTGGTCATACTGACCACCTTCGAGGTCGACGACTACGTGGTGCAGTCGCTGCGGGCCGGGGCCTCCGGCTTCCTCGGCAAGGGCTCGGAGCCCGACGAACTGCTCAGCGCGATCCGGGTCGCGGCCGGGGGCGAGGCGCTGCTGTCGCCGACCGCCACCAAGGGGCTGATCGCCCGCTTCCTCGCCCAGCAGGACACCGCCGACGAGGACCGCGACCCGGCCCGGGCCGAGCGTCTCGAGTCGCTGACCGTGCGCGAGCGCGAGGTCCTGGTCCAGGTGGCCGGCGGGCACTCCAACGACGAGATCGCCGAGCGCCTCGAAGTCAGCCCGCTCACCGTGAAGACCCACGTCAACCGGGCCATGGCCAAGCTGGGCGCCCGCGACCGGGCCCAGCTGGTCGTCATCGCCTACGAATCCGGGCTGGTCCGTCCAAGGGTGGAGTGACCTCTACCCGCGTGTACTGCGGAGGGAGTAGGCGCGGGATAAGGAAATGGACCTGGGGCCTAGGGATACGGGGCCGACCATGGCCCAGGGTGTTGGGGTGGGCGCTCAGCTGTGTGCCCGCGACCGGCGCTGCCATGTGCCCCGTCCCCCGCTCGGCCACAGAAGAGAGACCCTGATCCATGTCCTGGCTGTCGAGATTCAGCCTCGCGCAACGGGCCCTGATAGGCCTGATGTCGATCGTCGCGCTCGTCTTCGGCGCGATCGCCATCCCCCAGCTCAAGCAGCAGCTGCTGCCCACCATCGAACTGCCCATGGTGTCCGTGCTGGCTCCGTACCAGGGCGCCTCGCCGGACGTGGTCGAGAAGCAGGTCGTCGAGCCGATCGAGGACAGCCTCGAGGCCGTCGACGGGATCTCGGGCGTCACCTCCACGGCCAGTGAGGGCAACGCCGTCATCATGGCGTCCTTCGACTACGGCCCGGACAACCAGCAGCTCGTCGCCGACGTCCAGCAGGCCGTGAACCGGGCCCGCGCCCAGCTCCCGGACGACGTGGACCCGCAGGTCATCTCCGGCTCGACGGACGACATCCCGACCGTCGTCCTCGCCGTGACCTCGGACAAGGACCAGCAGGCGCTGGCCGACCAGCTCGACAAGACGGTCGTCTCCGAGCTGAAGGACATCGACGGCGTCGCCCAGGTCGTCGTCGACGGCGTCCGCGACGTCCAGGTCACCGTCACGCCGGACCCGGCGAAGCTGGCCGCGGCCAAGGTGAGCCCGCAGGCGCTCGCCCAGTCCCTCCAGGCGGGCGGCGCGACCGTCCCGGCCGGTTCCTTCGACGAGGCGGGCGCCAACCGCACCGTCCAGGTCGGCGGCGGCTTCACCTCGGTCAAGCAGATCCAGGACCTCATGGTCACCGGTGAGGGCGTCGACGAGCCGGTCCGCCTCGGCGACGTCGCCACCGTCAAGGAGGAGGAGGCCAGGGCCGACTCCCTCACCCGTACCAACGGCAAGCCGTCCCTCGCGGTCGCCGTGACGATGGACCACGACGGCAGCGCGGTCTCCATCTCCAACGCCGTCGAGGACAAGCTCCCCGACCTGCGCGAGCAGCTCGGTTCCGGCGCGACCCTCACGGTCGTCAGCGACCAGGGCCCGGCCGTCTCCAAGGCCATCTCCGGCCTGACCACGGAGGGCGGGCTGGGTCTGCTCTTCGCCGTGCTGGTCATCCTGGTCTTCCTGGCGTCGATCCGCTCCACCCTGGTCACCGCGGTCTCCATCCCGCTGTCGGTGGTGCTGGCGCTGATCGTCCTGTGGACGCGCGACCTGTCGCTCAACATGCTGACGCTGGGCGCGCTGACCATCGCCATCGGCCGCGTCGTCGACGACTCGATCGTGGTCCTGGAGAACATCAAGCGGCACCTCGGCTACGGCGAGGAGCGCAAGGACGCCATCCTGGGCGCCGTCCGCGAGGTCGCCGGAGCGGTGACGTCCTCCACCCTCACCACGGTCGCCGTGTTCCTGCCGATCGGTCTGGTCGGCGGCATGGTCGGCGAGCTGTTCGGCTCCTTCAGCCTCACCGTCACCGCGGCGCTGCTCGCGTCCCTGCTGGTGTCGCTGACGGTCGTCCCGGTGCTGTCGTACTGGTTCCTGCGGCCGCCGAAGGGCACCCCCGAGGACGCGGCCGAGGCCCGTCGCCTCGCCGAGGAGAAGGAGGCCAAGAGCCGCCTCCAGCGCTTCTACGTGCCCGTGCTGCGCTTCGCCACCCGCCGCCGCCTCACCAGCGTGGCCATCGCGATCGTGGTCCTGGTCGGCACCTTCGGCATGGCGCCGCTGCTCAAGACCAACTTCTTCGACCAGGGCGAGCAGAAGGTCCTCAGCGTCAAGCAGGAGCTGAAGCCCGGCACCAGCCTCGGCGCGACCGACGCGCAGGTGAAGAAGGTCGAGAAGCTGCTCGGCGACACCGAGGGCGTCAAGGACTACCAGGTCACCATCGGCTCGTCCGGGTTCATGGCCGCCTTCGGCGGCGGCACGGACACCAACCAGGCCTCGTACCAGCTGATGCTGGAGGACTCGGCGAACGCCGACGACGTCCAGGACCACATCGAGGACGGGCTGGCGAAGCTCGGCGACGGCATCGGCACCACCACGATCGCCGCCGGGGACGGCTTCGGCAGCCAGGACCTGAGCGTCGTCGTCAAGGCGGCCGACGCGCAGGTGCTCCGCGACGCCGCCGAGCAGGTCCGCAAGACCGTCGCAGAGCTCGACGACGTCACCGACGTCACCAGCGACCTGGCGCAGAGCGTCCCGCGCATCTCGGTCAAGGCCAACGCGAAGGCCGCCGACGCCGGGTTCACCGACCAGACGCTCGGCGCGGCCGTCGCCCAGGCGGTGCGCGGCACCCCCGCGGCCAAGGCGACCCTGGACGACACCGAGCGCGACGTCGTCATCAAGTCGGCGCAGCCCGCCCGGACGATGGCCGAGCTGAAGGCGCTGAACCTGGGCCCGGCCAAGCTCGGTGACATCGCCACCGTGCAGCTGGTGGACGGCCCGGTCTCCATGACCCGCATCGACGGGCAGCGCGCGGCGACCATCACCGCCAAGCCGACCGGCGACAACACCGGCGCGGTCAGCACCGACCTCCAGTCGAAGATCAACGGGCTCGACCTGCCGGCCGGCGCCAGCGCCGAGATCGGCGGCGTCACCGCGGACCAGGACGAGGCCTTCGTCAACCTGGGCCTGGCCATGCTCGCGGCGATCGCCATCGTCTTCATGCTGCTGGTGGGCACCTTCCGGTCGCTGGCCCAGCCGCTGATCCTGCTGGTGTCCATCCCGTTCGCGGCGACCGGCGCGATCGGCCTGCTGATCGCCACGGGCACTCCGATGGGCGTCCCGGCGATGATCGGCATGCTGATGCTGATCGGCATCGTGGTCACCAACGCGATCGTGCTGATCGACCTGATCAACCAGTACCGCAAGCAGGGCTACGGCGTCGTCGAGGCCGTGGTCGAGGGCGGCCGCCACCGCCTGCGTCCCATCCTCATGACGGCCCTGGCGACGATCTTCGCCCTGCTCCCGATGGCGCTGGGCGTCACCGGCGAGGGCGGCTTCATCGCCCAGCCGCTCGCGGTGGTGGTGATCGGCGGCCTGATCACGTCGACCCTGCTGACCCTCCTCCTGGTCCCGACCCTCTACGCGATGCTGGAGCTCCGCAAGGAGCGCCGCGCGAAGAAGCGGGCCGCGAAGAAGGGCGGCGGCGACGTGCCGCCGCAGCCGGAGGCGTCGGACGAGCCGGAGCCGGCGCAGGTCTGACGGCGGCGGCGGAACGCAGGAGGGTGTCCCCACCGCCCGGTGGGGACACCCTCAGTGCGTGGGGACATCGGGGACACCCGCAGCGCTCTCCCGCCGCGGGAACCGCCTACGGCAGCGCCAGCATGCGCTCCAGGGCCAGCTTCGCGAACGCCTCCGTCTCCCGGTCCACCTCGATGCGGTTGACCAGGGTGCCCTCGGCGAGGGACTCCAGCGTCCAGACCAGGTGGGGGAGGTCGATGCGGTTCATGGTCGAGCAGAAGCAGACCGTCTTGTCGAGGAAGACGATCTCCTTGTCCTCGGCGGCGAAACGGTTCGCCAGGCGGCGGACCAGGTTCAGCTCGGTGCCGATGGCCCACTTGGAACCGGCCGGGGCCGCCTCCAGGGCCTTGATGATGTACTCGGTCGAGCCGACGTAGTCGGCGGCGGCGACGACCTCGTGCTTGCACTCCGGGTGCACCAGGACGTTCACACCCGGTATGCGCTCGCGCACGTCGTTGACCGAGTCGAGGCTGAAGCGGCCGTGCACCGAGCAGTGGCCCCGCCACAGGATCATCTTCGCGTCGCGCAGCTCCTTGGCCGTCAGCCCGCCGTTCGGCCGGTGCGGGTTGTAGACGACGCAGTCCTCCAGGGACATGCCCAGGTCCCGCACCGCCGTGTTGCGGCCCAGGTGCTGGTCGGGCAGGAAGAGGACCTTCTCACCCTGCTCGAACGCCCAGTTCAGGGCGCGCTCGGCGTTGGAGGAGGTGCAGATGGTGCCGCCGTGCTTGCCGGTGAACGCCTTGATGTCCGCCGACGAGTTCATGTACGACACGGGCACGACCTGCTCGGCGATCCCGGCCTCGGTCAGCACGTCCCAGCACTCGGCGACCTGCTCGGCGGTGGCCATGTCGGCCATGGAGCACCCGGCCGCCAGGTCGGGCAGGACCACCTTCTGGTCGTTCGAGGTCAGGATGTCGGCCGACTCCGCCATGAAGTGCACACCGCAGAAGACGATGTACTCGGCCTCCGGGCGCGCCGCCGCGTCCCGGGCCAGCTTGAAGGAGTCGCCCGTGACATCGGCGAACTGGATGACCTCGTCGCGCTGGTAGTGGTGACCGAGCACGAAGACCTTGTCACCGAGCTTCTCCTTGGCCGCACGGGCGCGTGCGACCAGGTCCGGGTCGGAGGGCGAGGGCAGGTCACCGGGACACTCCACACCGCGCTCGCTCCTCGGGTCGGCCTCGCGGCCGAGCAGCAGCAGGGCGAGGGGCGTCGGCTGTACGTCGAGCTCCTGGGTTTGGGCGGTGGTCACGACACGCACCCTTTCTACTTTCGTCGACCCTTTTCGTCGAACTGACGCTATATATCATAACCGGTTCACGTCACTTTGACGACGCCCATAGTGTCGGTGTGACATGAATCCCGGTGCCCGAACCGGCCTTCCACAGCCGCTGACCGTCTGCGCGGGCATGTGCGAGCATGAAGGGAACGCCGAGGACAAAGACTCGGTCCCGCCCGGAATGAATCCGCGGCTCCGTCGGTTGAACCGTCGGCAAGCAGTCTCCGTACAACCCGGGAGAGATGTAGATGTCCGTATCGGACGAGACCACCACCGTCACCGACGGCATCATCCTGACCGACGCCGCCGCGTCGAAGGTCAAGGCGCTGCTCGACCAGGAAGGCCGCGACGACCTCGCGCTGCGCGTCGCCGTCCAGCCCGGTGGCTGCTCCGGCCTGCGTTACCAGCTCTTCTTCGACGAGCGTTCCCTCGACGGTGACGTGGTCAAGGACTTCGGTGGCGTGAAGGTCACCACCGACCGCATGAGCGCCCCGTACCTGGGCGGTGCCACCGTCGACTTCGTGGACAGCATCGAGAAGCAGGGCTTCACGATCGACAACCCGAACGCGACCGGCTCCTGCGCCTGCGGCGACTCCTTCAGCTGACGAGCCGAGCCGCGCGGCACCCGCGTGCGAGAAGGGCGGCGGCCCGGGGTCCATCCCCGGG
>NZ_JBHWKU010000055.1:0-29837 GCF_042730645.1 Streptomyces sp. NPDC059906 | reverse complement strand
CGCGCCGATCATTCTCCGCAGGACCGGGTCGCCTTCCTCCGCGAGCGGCGCGCCGCACTGGAGGAGCGGGTGGTGGCGCTGCGTCAGGCCATGACCGTCCTCGACGAGAAGATCGCCTACTACAGCTGAGTGCGGGGGACCTCGCGTTCAGCCGGCGATCGGCCGGCTGCGTCGTTCCCCGGTCCGA
Organism: Streptomyces sp. NPDC059906; assembly: GCF_042730645.1. NCBI lineage: Bacteria > Bacillati > Actinomycetota > Actinomycetes > Kitasatosporales > Streptomycetaceae > Streptomyces > Streptomyces sp. NPDC059906. The sequence continues at coordinate 29,650 of NZ_JBHWKU010000055.1, read as the reverse complement.
TGCAGAGGCCGGGGCCCACAACGGCTCAGCTCGTACGACGGTCGCCGCACAGGTACGGCAGCCTGCAGCTCCCGTGGACCCGTGGAGCCGTAGGCTTATGGGCATCGCGCATCCGCAGTTGGGTCCGAATGCGTCATGCCGGTCGGGCAAGTGTGGTTGAGCGATGGCTGTCCACCGTCTCCGGCCACGTTCGGGTACGACACGTTGCGCATCGCGGGCCCGGGGCGGGCAACGTGCATCCCGCGAACGTGCCGCTGTCCCTGCCCGCGAGCCGGCACTCGGCCCGCGCCGCCCGGCCGTCGAGGCCGCCGCGGACATCGACGCCTTCTGCCAGGCGAAAGCCACGCTGCCCTGCAGCCGGGACATGCCCCTGGTCATCCAGGCCGACGGCAAGGGCGTAGTCATGCGGCCCGGAGCCCTGCGCGAGGCCACCGCCGCAAAGCCGCCCAGACCGCTGCCGCGGGTCGGCGGGGCCAGCCGGCCCCGGGCGAGAAGCCCAGCCGGAAACGGATGGCCACCATCGCCCGCGTCTTTGACCCCGCCCCGCCCCGCACCTCGCCGCCCGCACGACGTGATCGGACCGCCCGAGGGACGCAGCGGACACCGCACCCGCCGGCCGCGCCCGAAGGCCGAGAACAAGCGGCTGACCGCTTCCCTGGCCAAGGCCTCCGAGGAGGTCATCGCCGAGGTGTTCGACCAGGCCCAGGGCCCGCGACCCGCACCACCTGCGCGACTGGATCGTCCTGGTCGACGGCGTCCGTCACCAGCTCGACGTCATCCGGGCCGAGGCCGTCCGCCGAGGCGTGACGATCCATCTCCTGATCGATTTCATCCACGTCACCGAACAGGTCTGGGCGGCCGCGCACGCCTGCCACAAGCCCGGCAGGCCTGAGGCCGAAGCCTTCACGGCCGACCGGCTCACCGCGATCCTCGACGGGCACGCGGCCCGCGTCATGCTTCCCTCGCCCCCGGACACCGCTGCTCCCTGCACCGCGAGGATGGTCCCTCCGGTAGCGCAAGCCGGCACCGGACCGGGCACCGACGGCCGGCGCTCTGACAGGCATGGCTCAGCCTGGACAATCCTGCGGCAATCCTGGTCGACGAACCCGAGGACCTGGGCGACCGGAGCCCGTGAGTGAACTCGCCCGAACCCGACACGCGACGTTTCATCCGACACCGGACCACCCCCTCGTCCGGACCGTGGCGGCCGGAGTCTCCATGTCGGCGCAGCGGTCCCGGATCGAGCAGGGCCTGCGCTCGCGGGAGAGCTTCGTCGAGGATCCCTTCACCGAGCTGCTGGACGAGCTGGGTACTCCTGGCCTGTCGAGCCCGCCTCGGTTCCGTGGCCGCCGCCCGCATCCGCAGTCGCTTGGTGAACAGTACGGACACCAGAGCCACTTGACGACTTACTGAACAGGGCGCCCGAACCCGGCCGATCCCGTACCCTGCGCTGTACGCAGCACCGATCCGACGTGGCACCGGGGGACCTGGAGCAGTGCGATGAGACAGCGGCTTCGGGACGTGATCATCGTCCTGCCCGGCATCACAGGGTCCGTTCTCAGCCGTGGAGGCACCCCTGTGTGGGACGCCTCCTACCGGCTGATCGGCAAGTCTGTGCTGCAACGGCACAAGACCGTGCGGGCCCTCGCCCTCGACGAGGACCCCCTGACCGCGGACGCGCTGCTGCCGCGGGCCTGCCTCGTGCCGGGACTGGTGAAGATCGACGGCTACTCTCGGCTGACCCAGGCGCTGGCCGCGCACTTCGACGTGCGGCATGCGGTGGCAACCGGCACGGATGCGTTGCCGCCGTCCAACCTCATCGAGTTCCCCTACGACTGGCGGCTGGACAACCGCGTCACCGCCCGCCGGCTCGCCACGGTCGCCGAGCGGGCCCTGGCCGACTGGCGGACGTATGCGAACGTCCCGGACGCCGAGCTGGTCGTCGTGGCGCACAGCATGGGCGGCCTGGTGGCCCGGTACTTCCTGGACGTGCTCGGAGGCCACCGCCTGACCCGGGCACTCGTCACCTTCGGTACCCCGTTCGGCGGTTCGCTGGACGCGCTCGGCTATCTCGCCGACGGTTACCGGAAGGCGACCCTGGACCTGACCGACGTGATGCGTACGTTCCCGTCCGTCCATCAGCTCATGCCGGCCGACCCGGTGATCCATGACGCGACGGCCGCGCTCCCCGCTGGCGGGACGCCGCGACGGATCTCCGAGGTCGGTCCGATCACCGGAGTCGCCCCCCACCTCGCCGCCGACGCGGCCGAGTTCCACCGCGAGATCGCCGCAGGGGCGAAGGCCGTGGCACGCGGGGGCTCCCGGTACGCCGTCCTGCCCGTGGTCGGCACCCATCAGCGCACCTGGCAGTCCGCCGTGTACGACGGTTCTGGCGTGTCTCTCAGCCGTGACCTCCCGGACGGCGTGCACCGCTACTTCGGCGACGGAGACCGTGACGGCGACGGCACCGTCGGCATCTCCTCGGCGGCCCCCGCCGACCCGCTGGACGTCTTCGCCGACGTGTTCCAGGCCGAGAAGCACAGCAACCTCCACAACAACCCGCACGTCCTGAACACCCTGCTGGGCCGGCTGACGAAGATGCAGGCCCGCGCCCGTCCCAAGCTCCGGGGCCCCGAGCCCTTGGTGGACACCGGCCAGCTCGCCCTGGGCGTGGATGTCGAGGACCAGTACGCTGGTGACGAACCCGTCGTCGTGACCGCGGAGGTGTTCGCGCCGGACCGGCCCGAGAAGGTCACCGCCGTCGCCGAGCACACCGAGTCCGGCGCCCGCCACACCGTGGACCTGGTGCCCGCCCCGGACGGTGAACGCACCGAGGAGGCATGGCGTGCCGAACTGCCGCGCCTGGCACCCGGTGCGTACCGACTGGAGGTCGTTGCCCGCGGTGCCACGGCGCTGCCGCCGCCGGTGCACGACCTGTTCGAGGTCAGCGAGGCTGGTGCATGACCTGGCCGCTGTGGTCCACCTCCGACCAGTCGGGGCTGGCCCGCTATGTGGTCAGCGGGGCCGAGCAGTTGCTGACCCCCGGCCTGGACCGGCGCGGTATCGGCGAAGGCCCCGGCGGCCCCCTCGCCCTCGCCCGCGCGCTCTACGGGCAACTCGCCCTGCAGGGCCTGTACTACGACGTCGAGGGCTACACCCCGTCGGACCATGTCCAGCGCATCCGCACGCCTGCCGAGGTCCTCGGCTCCCCGGGCCGCCGCGGCACCTGCCTGGACCTGGCCCTGCTGTACGCGGGACTGCTCCTCGACTACGAACTCCTCCCGGTCGTCGTGGCGCAGGGCGAGCACGCCGTCACGCTGGTCTGCCGCGACCACGGACTGCGTGAGTGGGCCGGGTACCGGCCCGGCTACGAGGAGTTCCAGGGCGGCGTGGTCCGCGATCCGTCCGTGGTCCGTGCGCTCGTCGAATCCCATGCGTTCGTCCCCGTCGAGTGCACGGGCTTCGCCCGCCTCACAGCCGGCCCTGAGGGCAGACCCCCTGAGGGCAGACCCGAGTTCCACCCCGGGGAGGACACGCTCGCCGGCAGCCGGCGTACGGACGACGGGCTCCTGGACTTCGACACCGCCGTCGACGTGGCACGTCGACGGATCCTGGCCGCGGACCGGCCGACGACGCTCGCCTTCGACGTGGCGATCATGCGCCACCACGGCATCGAACCGTGGCAGCCCCCGGTTGCCGCACCGCAGGACCGCGCACCGCAGGACCGCGCGGCGGGGGACCGGGTGGTGTCCGCGGGACGGGCCGTGGGAGAACTCACCGCGCGCTCCCGCCATCTGCTGGAGTCGGAGCTGGCCTTCCTGGACCCCGGGCCCGGCCATCCCGCCACGCCCGCGAACGTCCTCAGGCTTCTGGAGGACGGCCCCGGCGTCCTGCTCACCGGGCCCGCCGGAGCGGGCAAGACACGCACCCTGCTGGAAGTCGCGGCGCTGGCCGAACGCGACGACTGGCGCGTGCTCTACGTACGGCCCGACAGCGAAACCGCCAACACGCACGTGGAGAGGGCCGTCCTCGCCGAACCCGCCGCCAGGACCCTGCTGCTCGTCGACTACCTGGAGGTCTGCGCGGGCCTGGACCTGCCCGGACTGCTGGAGCGTATCCCCGCACTGCAGATCGCCTCCGGGCACTTCGCCGTACTCGCCACCAGCCGGCAGAGCAGAGTGCCTCATCTGGTCGCCCGCGGTGCCGTCGACGACCTGACCGAGGTCGAACTGCGCCTCGGCTCCGACTACCACGCCGCGATCGCGGAACGCATCTTCGCCTCCGTCGCGCCCCTGGCCCTGGGACGGCTGGGGCCCGCGCGGATGGCGGAGATCTGCGGACACCGCCCGGTCATCGCACTGCTCATCGCCCAGGACGCGGAACGCCGGATCCGCGCGGGCAAGGACGCGACCCCGGGCCGGGGCCCCAGCCGGCTGATGCGCTGGTTGCGCGCCAGCCTCGTACAGGACGGCGTCGTGCCCGCGCACAGGGCCCCCGGCGACGACGAGGACTGGCTGTCCGGCGGCGACGACATCAGCCACTCCGTCCGCGCCTGCGCGCTGGCCGCCGCGGCCTGCCCACTGCCCAAGGAGCGGCTGGAGACGCTGGTGCAGCCCGTGCTGGACGAGGCGCCACGCGCGGGCCGGGCCCGCGCCCTGATCGACAACCTGCTGGTGATGGGCTGGTTCGAACAGGTCGGCGACCGTCTGGACGTGACCCACGACCTCGTGACCGACGAACTGCTTGGCGCAGTCGTCGTCCCACGCGCCGGCCTACGGGTCCGCGACACCGAGCTGACCGGCCTGCTCGACCGGGCCGTGGACCAGCCCGACGTGCTCGACCACCTCGCGGGCAACGCGGCCCGCCTGTACGGCGAACTGGCCAGGACCGCGCAGCGTGACCAGTTCGGCAGGACCTGCCGGGAGTGGATCACGGCCAGGGCGGGCCGCATCGGCGAGGTCTGCGCGAGCGCGCCCGAGGGCGGCCACACCCTCTACACGCTGCTGCACGCAGAGCCTTGGCAGAGTCCGGTCGGCCAGGCCTGGGACACCGTTGTCGAACCCTGGCTGCGCACCGCGGTCCCCGACGCCGACCGCAGCCGCTTCCTGCGTTACGCCCTGGCCGGGCTGCCCGCCGGGGAGGCACTGCCGACCATCACCGCCGCCTTGGTGTGGCTCGCCGGGAACACCACCGCCGTGGAGCCTGTCCTGGCCGGCCTGCTGTGGCGTACCGACCTCGACCACGCCCAGCGCGCCGCCGCCGCCCGTCGCGCCCAGACCTGGGCGGCCTCCGACGCCGTCGAGACGGCGGACGACGTCACCGTGGTGCTGCGCGGCCTGCTCGCCCACCCCACCGGCACGACGGACCTCGACCGGCGGTCCGTCGAGGTCACGGCGGACTGGTTCGCCGGGCACGCCACCGCCCTGCCCGCCGGTTTCGTCGTCCGGCCGCTGCTCGAGGCGCATCTGCTCACCGCCGAAGAGAGCGGGACCGTCACGGACGACGCGGTGCGCTGGCTGAGTGTCCACGGAGCCCATCCCCGGGTGCGCACGGTGCTGCCGGTCCTGCTCAGCAGCCCCAGGCTGTCCGCGGGCCAGCAGACGACGGTCGTCGCGCGCTCCCTCGCCTGGCTGGAGTCCCATCTGCGGCGCCTGCCGACCGCAGAGGTCTTCCGCCCCCTGTTCGCCCGGCTCACCCCGAGGAACCCGCAGTACGAGCGGCTGCTGATCCTCCTGGAGACCTGGCTCGCCGCCCACCCGGACCATCCGGACGCCGCCTGGTTCCTCACCCGGCTGCTGCTGTCCCCGGGGGTCTCCCGCGAGGCCACCGCACGACATCTGCGCACCGCGGCCGACTGGTTCGACACGTACGGAGACACACTCGCCCAGGTCGGACGGGTCCAGCTGCTCCTGACCATGGCCCGCTGCCTGAACTCCGCGACCGGCGACGGGGAACCGGCCGCGGCCGTACTGGACTGCCTGGTGCGGCAGCTCGTGGAGTCACCGGGCAAGTCCGGCATCGGGCTGCGTCAGGAACTCGCCCGGGGAGCCCTGCGGGACGCGGAGTTGCGCGATGCGTTCGTGGCCCGCGCCCGGCACGCCCTCGCCGACGGACGGACCGGTCCGGGCGCCGTCGCGCTGCTCAACCTGCTGTTCGAGACCGCGGCCACACCGCTCGGCACCGACCGGGTCCAGGAGGCCGCCCTCGACTGGCTGGCCCACCGGACCGAACTCGTCCATCTAGACCTGCTGAGCAAGGTCGTCGAACGCCCCTTGCTCTCGGACGAACGGCGCGAGCAGGCCGTCGCCGTGTGCCTCGCCTGGATCGAACGCCACCCGGACAACGCCGGCGTGGTCGCCCCGCTCGCCGGGCTGTTCGACAGTGACGGACTCTCCGCCTCCCAGGCGGAAATCGTTCACGCGCGCGCCCAGGAATGGGTCCGTACCATGGCCGACCCACGCCCCGGAGGACGACTGTCGGCCATGGTGCTGCGTAGCCCGGTGTTCCCCGCCGAACGCCGGGCGCAGGCCCTCGACACGCTGAAGGAGACGGTGGAGCGGCTCGGCGTCGACGCCGGTGTGGTCCTGCACGACCTCGTCACCGGCTGGTCGCACGCCACCGGTCCGGTCGACGTGCTGTGGTTCGTCCTCGACTGGATCGGCGCGCACCCCGCGACCCCCACGGCCCAGATGCTGCTGCGCCGCCTGGTCAGTATCCGCGCGGACCCCGACTTCGTGCACGCCGCCGCCCGCCATGCCCTCGAACGCCTGCGCGCCGACGCCCCGGGCCATGACGCACCACTTTTGCTGCGGGCGCTGATCGGCGGCCCGTGGATGCTCCAGGCCGACGTCGAGGCCGCCGCCGTCCTGGTGAGGCAGCGGGCCGCAGCCAGACCGCACCACGCACAAACCCTGCCCCTGCTGCGGATCGTGCTGAACTCCTCCCGCCTGGGTGCTCCGCACATACGCTGGGCCGCCCAGGAGATCATCCGCGGCGCGCATCGCGCCCCGTCGGGGCCCGACATACAGCTGCTCGCCACGGTCGCGAACAGCACCCGCGTCGATCCCGACACCGCCGACGAGGCGGCCGACGGCGCGCTGACACGGCTCGGCCGGCTCCCCGCACCACCGACGACCGTGAAGACTCTGCACGCTCTGCTCGGCTCGACCCGCTGCAGCCCTGCCCGTATGGGGCGCATCGGAGTCGCGGCCCTCCACTGGGTCCGCTCTCACCCCAGTCCGGACGGCTCCGACCTGAAACTCCTCACGGCGGTGCTCAGCTGCCCCCGGGTACCCGCAGCGGTTCTCTCGCAGGCGGCGGACACCGCCAGAGCCCGGCTCAACCGCGCCGAGGACGCCCCGTTGCCTGCGAACCCCGCACAGCTGGCGCGGCTGCGGAAGGTGCTCGGCCAAAGAGCACACGCCGTGGCCCTGCCGGCCACGGTCGCGTCGCTCGACCAGGCCGAAGCCGACATCGCGGCCTCCACTTCCTACGCGCAGGTGCGCGCGGCGCTGCGGAACAACAAGCTGGACTCCGTGCACGCGGACCGCGCGGTGCGGCTCGCGGCGCGATGGGTGGAACACCACCACGAACAACCCGACTCCACAGGGTCCGGACAACGCCGACTGCTCGCCGAGATGCTGCAAGCCGCCATCGGCAACACCCGAGCCACCCCCGAGGCCGTCGCCCCGCTCCTGCCCACCGCACTGTCCTGGCTCGCCGACCAGGAACCGGGCGCCGACCAACTGGCCAGGTCCGTGCTGGGCAGCCCAAACGCCGGTGCAGCGCGCGCAGAGGCGGCCGACTGGCTGCTCCGGCGGGCGGAGGCGGCCCCCGCCGTGGTCTCGCCGCACCTGCTGCGCGCCCTGCTCAGCCAGCCGGCGCTGCCCGACGCCGTCCGGCAGCGCACCGAGGACCTCACCCTGGCATGGCTGCCGGCCCACTTCGACCATGCGGCCTGGCCGGCCGTGGCGAAGGCGCTGCTCGTGACGCTACGCGGCGACACCACCCGCAGCCGCAGCGACGTACTCGTCCGCTCCGTGCTGCACTGGGCGGAGGGGCACCACGAATCGCCCCACACCGGCCCGCTGTTCGACATCCTCGTACGCCACTGCGAGATGGGCGAGGACCTCTACGGAACAGCGGCCGGGGCCGCCCTGGCGTGGGTGCTCCGCAACCGGCACGAGAAGCACGCACCCCGCATCCTCGCGGCGCTCGTCAGCAGCGCCCCGGTCCCGCCGTCCGTCCGGACCCCGGCCCTCGAAGTCGCCCTCGCCCACCTGCGCGCCGCTCCGCGCCACCACAACGACCACATCAGGCTTCTGCGCGCGCTGATCGGCGCCACCGGCGCGGACGGCGCCACGGTGGACGAGGCCGCCGAGCTCGCCCTGAGCCTGCTTCCCGGCGCGGGACCGGTCTGGACGCCGCAACTGCTGAAGTCGCTGGTGTCGTCGCCGATGTCCGGCCCCGACGTCATCTCCCGAGCCACCGGCGCCGCCGAGGACTGGCTGGCCGAGCACCCCGGCGACCCGGCCGCAGCCTCCGTCCTCGACGCCCTCGTCACCTCACCCCGCACGGACCCCGAGCACGTACGGCACCTCCGCGAGAACGCGGCCGAACGGTCCGGGGGAGGGGCTCCGGGACTCGGATGATCCCGGAGCGCGAATGGTGGGGCTGCTGGTTTCCGGGCCGGCATGGCTGGTCCTCTGTGCCGGTCGGATGAGCTGGGGGTGTCACGGGGTCTGGTAGGTGCTGTTGGAGGCGTTGGTGAGAGGTCCGGCTAGCGTCTGGCCGGTGTAGTGCCGGGCCGTTTGCGGGTGGCGGGTCTGCGTGACGTGGGTGCGCGTATGCGACATCAAGCGCCGTGGCCTGCAGCACACGGACTGCTCTTGGGAGGATGGGTTGGACGGCAGTGACGACGTGTGGTGTTTTCCTCGGCCTGGACGTCGGCGATAGTGCCCGTCAGGGGCGGGGCCTCGTGCCGTCCGGGAAGAGGGTCTTCGACGAGCAGCTGCCCGACAGTGAGCCGAGGGTGCGGGCCGTTTTTGACGAGCTGCCGGGGAAGTTCGGCACCGTGCTGGTGGTTGTTGTGCGTTCGCTGGAGTTGACCGATGAGGTTACCGCCGAGCTGATCGTGCTGGTGGGGTTCGACCGGGATCTGGTGGTCGAGGCGACACGGACCTGGAACCGGTTGCGCGGCCTGCTCACCCAGTTCTGCCCCGGCCTGGAGCGCGTTCTGGGTCCGCGCCCGGGGAACCCCGCCGTGTCCTGGCTACTGGAACATTACGGTTCGCCGGCTGCTCTGTGGAAGGCCGGTTGCCGCAGGCTGGTCGAGGTGGTCCGTCTCAGGGTTCCGCGCATGGCCCAGCGGCTGATCGACGAGGTCTTCGGCGCGCTCGGCGAGCAGACCGGTGTGGCCCCGGGCATCGGCACCTTCGACCTCGTGGTCCCGTCCGTGGCCCGTTCGCTCGCTGCGGTCCAGGAACAGCGACGCGCTCTGGGAGCGCAGATCGCACGGCTGCTGGAGGCTGCTCACCCTCTTCCGCGGTTCTGATCTCGACTCGGGGAGTCGCGGTCAGGGCCGCCGCCTTCTTGCCGGTGGCCGTCGGCGACGCGACCGGCTTCCCCGCCGCCGCCCACCTTGCCTTCTACGCCTGCCCGGCCCGGACGGCCAAGCCGTCGGGGGCCTCGGTCCATGGCGAACACGCGCCCAGAGGCGGTAACCCAGGATCTCTTCTGCCTCGCAGGACGACGGACCGACGTGCTCTTCGCGTTGCCCCGGCCTTCAAACCGTCGGCCGGGTGCCTGGGGCCGGAAGGCTCCGTGAGTGGTTGCGGTGCCGCCCGATGCGGTTGCGGCTCCTCGGAGCAGGTACAGGGCAGGGCGGGTCGTGGCGGCTGCTTCGAGGTCCGCAAGCTGCAGGTGGTCAGTGTGGTCGGAGCGTGTAGTGATGGCGGGCAGCAGGATCTGTTTGTCCGCGGCGCGGGCTTCGCGTGCTGGGTCCCGTCAGTATCCAGGGCCTGCGCGCCGGCCGGCCGGCGCGTCTCGTCGGGCCGCCCGCCACCCGCCTGATGAGCGATCACGATGCCCTTCGGTGACGTCGCGTAGCCGTCGTCCTGCCCCTACTGCTTGTTCCGAGGGCCGAAGGCGGCCTGGGCGGCGTTCTCCTGTGCGAGGACCTCGTGCCGGCTGGTCCATCCGGTTGCCTGGCGCAGTGCGTCGAATTCACGCTGCAGGGTGGTGTCCGAGGTGGTGCGGGTGTCGGTGCTGATGGTGACGGGCAGTGCGGCGGCGAGCAGTTGGGTGGCGGGGTGTGCGGTGAGGCTGGGGACGGCGCCGGTCTGCGCGTTGCTGGTGGGGCACATTTCCAGGGCGATCTTGTCGGTGCGGAGCCGGTTCAGGAGTGCGGTGTCGGAGGTGCAGCGGACGCCGTGGCCGATGCGGCGGGCGCCGAGGGCGTCGATGGCCTCCCACATGCTTTCGGGGCCTGCGGCCTCTCCTGCGTGGACGGTGCAGGGCAGGCCGGCGCTGTGGGCGAGGTCGAAGGCGGCCCGGTGAGGCTGGGCGGTGTAGCGGGTCTCGTCGCCGGCGAGATCGAGGCCGGCGACGACGTTCCGGTGCCGTAGGGCGGTCTCGGCGACGGCGAGGCTTTCATCGGGGCTCTGGTGGCGCAGGCAGCACAGCAACAGCCCGGTAGCCACGCCGGTGACGGCCCGGCCCTGGGCCAGCCCTTCGGCCACCGCCTGTACGGCTTCGTCGGGGGTCATGCCGTGGCGGCCGTGCAGTTGGGGGGCGAAGCGCACTTCGCCGTAGACGACACCGTCGGCCTTCCAGTCCTCGACCAGCTCCCGGGCGGTCCGGGTGAGGGCGTCCGGGGTCTGCAGGACCTGCAAGGGCAGATCGATGTAGGTCAGGAAAGTCGTCAGGCTGCCGCAGTGGGCCGGGGCCACGACCAGGTCCCGGACCGGTCGGTCGAGGGCGACGCCCTGCCCGCGGGCGAGGTCGGCGACGGTGCCCGGGCGGACGGAGCCGTCGAGGTGGCAGTGCAGTTCGTAGCGCGGGATCCGCGCGATGGGGGTGCTCATGAAGTCGGTCCAGATCAGAGGGTGGAGGAAGCTGCGGCGGCGAGTGGCGAGCCGGTGGGAACAGCTGCGGTGACGGTGTCGAAGAGGAGCTTCTTGAAGCCGGCCTCGTCGACGCGGCGGACCAGGGTGAGATTGGGGGCGGGAGCGGACACGCGCCGGTCGATGATCATCTGACCGCGGGTGTCACTGGAGACGGAGATGCCGACGTGGGCCTGCTCCTGCTCGGTGACGAGGCCGGGCTGGAGCGCCACGGCCATGGCCACGGGGTCGGGCAGGTCGTAGCCGGCCAGCCCGGTGACATCGCGGGCCCACTCGGCGACGCTGCGGTTGATGCGGTGCGCGAACGTCGCCTTCGGGGTGCCGAGCTGCTCCAGGCGCCGCTGGTCGGCTTCGGTCATGACGGCGTCCTTGCGGGAGACGTCCCAACCGATCCACGTGACCTTTTCGGGTGTGGCGGCCTGCGTGACGATTCGGGCGGCCTCGGGATCGGCCCAGACGTTGAACTCGGCGCTGGGCGAGATGTTGCCGCGCAGGTCGGCGGCGCCGGCCATGCAGTACACATGCCGGTAGCGGGTGAGCAGTTCGGGGTCGCGCAACAGGGCGGCAGCGATGTTGGTGAGCGGGGCGAGCGTGACCAGCGTCAGCTCTCCCGGGTGTTCACGGGGGTAGGACAGCAGGGCCTCGACGGCGTGCGTGGTCTCGCAGACGGCGGTCGGGTCGGGCAGTCCGATGTCGCCCATGCCGTCCTCGCCGTGCACGTGCTGAGCGCTGGACAGGGCCCGCGTCATCGGCCGGGAGCAGCCGGGGTACACAGGAATGTTCGTGCGGCCTGCGGTCTCAAGGGAGATCAGGGCGTTGCGGGTGCCGGTCTCGACGGGCACGTTGCCCGCCACGGTGGTCACCGCTCTGATGTCGCCCAGACCGCTGGCAGCGGCGAGCAGAAGCGCCACTGCGTCGTCGGACCCGGTGTCGGTGTCAATGATCAGGGGAAGGGCAGGCATGGCCGTGCTCCATTCGTGCGAGTCGTGCGGATTGGGGGTACGGGGCCGTGCCTGGTCAGCGGGCCATGCGGACGAGGTCGCGCGGCCGGGGCAGGGCACCTCGGGCACCGAGCGCGGTGACGGCGAAGGCGCCCGCGGCTGCTGCTGCGGCGGCTGCCTGGGGGAGGGCGTGGCCGTGGGCGAGTTCGGCAGCGAGTACGCCGCACAGGACATCTCCGGCGCCGGTGGTGTCGACGACGGTCACGGCAGGGGCGGGGATGTGCTCACATCGCCTCCCCTGGGCGATCAGTGCCCCGTCACCGCCTAGGGTGACCACTGCGCCGGAGGCCGCCTCTGCCAGGGCGCGGGCGGCGGCCTGGGCATCAGCGGCTCCGGTGAGCTGCCGGGCTTCGACCTCGTTGACCACCAGCAGCGGCCGGTGATCCTTCGTCCATGCGGGCAACGATGCGGCCGGGGCTGCGTCGTGCACCCATCGCGTGCCCGGCGCAAGGCAGTCGGTGACAGCGTGAAGACAGGGGAGGGGGACCTCGCCGCTCGTGAGGATCACATCCGTGGCCTGCGGTCGGAGCACGGTCAGGGCGTCGGTGACGTCCCGGGCGGACAGCAGAGCGTTGGCGCCGCTGATGACGGCGATGCTGTTCTCGCCGTCCGGGTCCACCGTGACCATCGCCTGACCGGTCGGCGCGGACACCTCGGTGATCACCGTGTCGACGCCGACCGAGGCGCCGCGCAGGTTGGCGAGCGCCTTGAGACCGTCGGCGTCTCCGCCGACCTTGGCCACCAGGTGCGTGGCGACGCCCATCGCGGCGGCGGCCACGGCCTGATTGGCGCCCTTCCCGCCGAAACCCTCGGTAAGGGAGGACACCAGCACCGTCTCACCCGGGGAGGGAAGGGCGGGACAGTGCAGGATCCGGTCGATGTTCACCGAGCCGACGGCCACCACACGGCCTGGAGGGAATCCGTTCATACTTCCTGTCTAATCGTTTAGATGAGAGGATGCAAGGGCTATGACGAAGCGAGCAGGCAAGGCACCCACGCTGACGGACGTGGCCCGCGCGGCCGGGACCTCGACAGCAGTGGTCAGCTATGTGATGAACAACGGGCCCCGCCCCGTCGCGGCCGAGACCCGCGAGCGGGTCCTGGCCGCCGCGGCGGAGCTGGACTACCGGCCCAACCGCATCGCCCGGGCTCTGCGCTCCCGCACCACGGGCGTGGTCGGCCTGATCCTGGCCGACGCCTCCACCCCCTACTTCGGAGCGCTGGCCCGGCACATCGAGCAGGCGCTGGAACAGCACGGAAAGCTCACACTGATCGGCAACGCCGGATACTCTCCCGACCGGCAAAAGCACCTCGCCGACAAGTTCCTCGCCGCCCAGGTCGACGGGCTCATCATCGTCTCCGCCGACGGCGGCACCGACGTCGCCGCCCAGGCCCGGCGGGCCGGTGCGCCGGCCGTGTACGTGCACAACCAGCCGGAGGACGGGCAGTTCCCAGCCGTAACCGCCGACAACGAAGCCGCCGTCCAGCAGGCCGTCACCCACCTGCGCAGCCACGGGCACACCCGCATCGCCTTCCTCGCCGGACCCGACGACGCCGGCCCCGTCAGCCGCCGCCGCGCCACCTGGCAAACGGCCCTCGCCAACGCCGACGCCCCCCTGCTGCGCTGCGCATACACCCGCGCCGCCGCAGCCGCCCTGACCCAGCGCCTGATCAGCGAGGGCGCCATGCCGGCCGCGCTGATCACCGGCACCGACGAACAGGCCATCGGCGTCCTCGCCGGAGCCCGAGCCTCCGGACTGCCCGTCCCCGACCGCCTGTCCGTCATCAGCCTCGACGGCACCCCCGACAGCGCCTACACCGCCCCCGCCCTCACCGCCACCGAGCAACCCCTGCACACCATGGCCCAACAGGCCGTCGCCCTCCTCCTCAACAACACCTCCCCCCAGCCCCCGGCCCACGCCTCGCTGGTCCTGCGCCAGAGTTGCGGCTGCCCCCTGTGAGGTCTCAGGAGGTGCTTGGCCGCTTGTGCTCCGACACGTACGGCTGATGGAGCTGCTGGCAGATCTGTCTTCGGTGGTCAGGCGCTGCCGCCGACCGCGGCTGTGGTGGAGCCGCGAGGGCGCTGCGTGACCACGGGCCCGAGATGCACCGGCTGGGCGAGGTGCTGCGCGTGCGGACGACTTCCAGGTTCGGCGTCGACGTCTGGGTCGGGATCGGCCCCTCGATCACGATAGGCGGCCGAGGAGGTCGTCGATGGTGTCGGCGAGGTCCTTCACCTCGTCGCCGGGGCCGATGGCCAGGCGTTCGTGCAGGCTGTCGGCGGTGATCCGGCGGGTGGCCGCAGTCATCACGCGCAGCGGGCGCAGCACCCGGCCGGCGACGAACCAGCCGAGGCCGACCGAGATCACCGCCATGACGCCGAGGGCGATGGCGGAGCCGATCACGATCTGCCGGGACTGGGTGTCGTGCGCCTGGGTCAGCTGCTGCTCCAGCTCGTCGATGCGGCCCTGGGCCTGTGCCGCCGTGGCGGGCTGATCGGCGCCGCCATCGAGGGCGGTCTGGCTGGAGCGCGATCCGCCGGATGCCACCACGGCCGCGATGGCCAGCAGCGCCGTTCCCGACAGCAGGAACAGAGTCACGTACAAGGCGGTGAAGCGGGTGCGGGCAGTGCCACGGCGCAGGCCGAGCCGGGCAGTCAGGCCCGCGAGCCGTCGGGGCGGACCCCATGTCATCTGCATGCTCCCCTCTCGCCACTGCACCAGGACACGTACCGGGCCAGGCTAAGCCGAGGCGCCTAACAGCGAGATGACAAGGGCCGTTCGGCCCCTGTAACTCGCTCCGTCACAGGGTGGGGCCATGAGTGATGAGAGTACGAAGGCGACGATCGAGGTCATGGGTTTGCGTAAACGCTTCGGGCCACAGCTGGCTCTGGACGGGATGACGTTCACCGTGCGGCCCGGACGGGTGACCGGTTTCGTCGGCCCGAACGGCGCGGGCAAGTCCACCACCATGCGCGTGATCCTGGGTCTTGACGCGGCGGAGGAGGGAAAGGCCCTGGTCGGTGGGGTGCCGTACCGCACCCTGCGTCGCCCGCTTCGGCATCTGGGGGGACTGCTCGACGCCTCCGCGCTGCAGCCGAGCCGTACCGCCCGTAACCACCTGCTGTGGCTGGCCCACTCACAGGGCGTGCCGCCCCGGCGCGTGGACGAGGTCATCGAACAGGCCGGCCTGGGCACGGCGGCCCGGCGCAAGGCCGGCGGCTTCTCGCTGGGCATGCGCCAGCGCCTGGGGATCGCGGCGGCGCTGCTCGGTGACCCACCGGTCGTCATGCTGGACGAGCCGTTCAACGGCCTCGACCCCGACGGCATCGTGTGGATGCGCGGCTTCCTGGCGGAGCTGGCCCGGCAGGGCCGCGCCGTCCTGGTCTCCAGTCACCTGATGAGCGAACTCGAAGACACCGCGGACCATCTCGTGGTGATCGGTCGCGGCCGGGCCGTCGCAGACACCAGCGTGTCCGAGCTGCTCGCCGAGGCGTCCGGCGGCCGGGTCACCCTGCGTACCTCCGCGCCTGCCCGAGCCGCCCAGGTCCTGCACGGCGCGGGCGCCACCGTTCTCGCCACCGGCCCCGACTCCCTCGGCGTCACGGGCCTGCCCGACGAGGAGATCGTGGCCCTGCTCGCCCGGAACGGGGTGCCGTTCTCCCAGGTGTCCGCGCACCGGGCGACGCTCGAAGAGGCGTACATGGAGCTCACCCGGGACGCGGTGGAATACCGGGGCATCCCGGCGGGGGAGGCCACGCGATGACAGCCACCCTCACCCCTCACCCCCCGGTCACAGGGCGTGCTGAGCGGAGCGGGTTCCTCAGGACGCTGCACGCCGAGTGGACGAAGTTCCGTACGGTACGCGGCTGGGTCCTCGCCATGGCAGGGGCGCTCCTGGTGACGATCGTGGTCGGCCTGCTCGGCACGGCCGCCCCCGCCCCCGGCGGTCGCGGCGCCGACTCCGCCTCGTATCCGAAGGGCCCGGGCGGCGAGGCCGTCAATGACAGCTTCTACTTCGTCCACAGGACGCTCACCGGCGACGGCGCCCTCACCGTTCCCCTGCGGTCGCTGACCGGTGTGGCCGACACCGGGATCGGCAAGACGGCCCAGGGCGCCCAGCCCTGGGCGAAGGCCGGGGTCATCGTGAAGGAAAGCCTCACTCAGGGATCCCCGTACGCGGCGGTCATGGTCACCGGCGGTCACGGCGTGCGCATGCAGTACGACTACACGCACGACACGGCGGGTCCTTCCGGCAAGGTCACCCAGGAGTCCCCGCGCTGGCTGCGCCTGGTCCGCTCCGGCGACAGCCTCACCGGTTACGCCTCCATCGACGGCTCCCACTGGACCAAGGTCGGCCATGCGAAGCAGCCTGGGCTTGCGCGCACCGTGCAGGCCGGGCTCTTCGCCACGTCACCGGAGGCGAAGCAGGACACCGCGGCGGGCACGGGCTTCAGTCCCGCCGTGGCCACCGGCACCTTCGGCCGTCCCGGCCTCACCGGTGGCTGGTCCCAGAGCGCGTGGAGCGGCACACAGGTGGGCGGAGACGCGGGCACCTCCGGCAGCTACACGAACACCACCAAGGGCGGCTTCACCCAGACCGACGGCGGCGGGTTCACCGTGACCGGGGCCGGTGACATCGCACCGGTCGTCGGCGGGCCCGCCATGGGCGTCGGCTTCTCGGTCGAGAACTTCCTCGTCGGCACATTCGCCGGGCTGATCGTGGTGATCGCCGTGGGCACGGTGTTCATCACCGGCGAGTACCGGCGCGGTCTGCTGCGTACGACCATGGCGGCAACCCCCCTGCGGGGCCGGGTGCTTAGTGCCAAGGCGCTGGTGGCCGGGGGCGTTGCGTTCGCCATCGGCCTGGTGGCCGCCGCGATCACCATTCCCATCGGGGAACGCAGCGCGCGCGGCAGGGGCTTCCATGTCTTCCCCATCACGTCGGCGACCGAAGTGCGCGTCATGGTCGGCACCGGCCTGCTCTGCGCAGCCACCGCCGTGCTCGCTCTCGGCGTCGGCGCCCTGCTGCGGCGCAGCAGCACGGCGGTCGCCCTGGTCATCGCGTCGATCGTGCTGCCCTTCCTGCTTGCCGCCTCCGGCGTACTGCCCCCGGGCGTCTCGGAGTGGCTGCTGCGGGTGACCCCGGCTGCGGGCTTCGCCGTCCAGCAGACCCTGCCGCAGTACGCGCAGGTGCTCAGCGTGTACGAACCGTCGACCGGCTACTACCCGCTGGCGCCATGGGCCGGCCTCGCCGTGCTGTGCGGATACGCCGCGCTCGCCTTCGGTCTGGCCGTGGTGCGGCTGCGCGGGAGGGACGTATGAGTCTCCTGAGAAGTGCACGACTCACGAGCACGGCGGACGGCGCGTGGCGAGGGGACTTCGGCCGCGCCCTGCGCGCGGAGTGGACGAAGCTGCGCACCACAGGGGACATGGGCAGGTTGCTTCTGCTCGCCGTCGCGCTGACCGTGGCCCTCGGCTGCGGCACTGCCAAGGCCGTGAAGTGCCCGGATACGGGGTGCGGCCAGGACGCCGTCAAGCTCGCCCTGACCGGCGTCACCGTCGGGCAGGCGGTCATCGCCGTCCTCGCGGTGCTGGCCGTCAGCGGCGAGTACGGCACCGGAATGATCCGCACCACACTCACGGCGGTGCCGAACCGGCTCACCGTCCTCACCGCCAAGGCGACGGTCCTCACCACGGTCGTCCTGATCTCCGGGACGGCTGCCGTCCTCCTCGCTCCTCGCCGGCCGCTACATCCTGCCCGGCAACGGATTCACCGAGGCCCACGGCTATGCCCCGCTGTCCTTGACCGACGGCCCGACCCTGCGCGCTGCCGTGGGCTCGGTCCTCTACCTCGTCCTGATCGCCCTGATCGGTCTCGGCGTCGCGACGGCGGTACGGGAGGCGGCGACTGCCATCGGGATCGTACTTGGGCTGCTCTATCTCTTCCCGATCGTCACCCAGGTGGTCAACGACCCGCAGTGGCAGCGGCACCTTCAGCAGATCTCGCCCATGACCGCCGGACTCGCGGTCCAAGCCACCGCCCATCTGCACGAACTGCCCATCGGCCCATGGGCCGGCCTGGGCGTACTCGCCACGTGGGCCGCGGCCGTGCTGCTGGTCGGCAGCCTGCTGCTGCACAGGCGCGACGCGTAGCCGAATCGAGCCGACCCCGAGCGCGGTGGATTCGGGCCCCTGCCCGGCCCGGCGCCACACCCGCTCAACGATCCAGCCGAGCGGGAGCGACTCCGGGCGGACGGGTCTTCAGGATGCCGACCCGGACCCGCCGTCCGCCGCCGATCGGGCGGCTTCCGCCTCGGGCACGGTGCGGGGGCCGGGCACTATGGACGCCGCGGCGGCGAGGGCGGTGGGCGGCGCGGTCCTCGGAGGGAAGGCGCCACCAGGCCGGTGACGTCACCACGGTGGCCCGCGCGCGGGCCCTGGGGAGCTGGGTGTCGAGGAGGGCAGCGGCCTGCATGACCGAGGGTCCCTTCGGCAAAGGTGGTCAGGCCGCCTGGCCGAAGCCGGCCACGGACGGTTCCTGCTCGCGCAGCGGGGTGAAGTCGGCGTCGAGCTTCGGGTCGTACGCGTCGGGCTGGATGCCGAGTTCGTGCGTGGAGTACTCGCCGAACCGGTTGATGTGTTCGGTCAGGTACGGCGAGATGTGCGCCAGTTCCTCCGGGTCGATCGTCCAGCCCTCCTCCAGCAGCTGCCGCACGATCTCCGCGATGCCCAGGGCGTTGTGGAAGATCACCGCGTTCGTGAGCAGCGCGTTGAACTTCATCGCCTTCTCCTGCTCTACGGGGTCGTTGCCGGCGATGACGCCGCGGTTGCCGAACCCGATCCACTGGGAGAACCGGTTGAACGACTCGACCTTGTTCGTCGCCGCGGTCACCCGTCGGCGCAACGGGGCGTCCGAGAGGTAGCGCAGCAGCTGCACGGTGCGGATCACCCGGCCGACCTCGCGGAAGGCGGCGTAGGTGGCGTTCTTCTTCGACCCGGACCGCAGGCGCTTGAGCAGGGTGGAGGAGGAGATGGCGCCCTCGCGCACGAAGACGGCGACCCGCATGAGGTCGCGGAACTGGGACTCGTTCAGGTCGAAGTCGGTTGAGTTCTTGCCCGGCTCGCCGAACAGGGCGTCGATGTGCACGTACTCCGTGGTCTTGCTGGGCCGGTTGAAGGCCATGCCCTTCCAGTTCCTGATCCTGGGCATCAGGTCGAAGCCCAGCAGGTGCGCGAGCGCGAACACGGGCTGGGACTGGCTCTGGGTATCGGCGTGCACGGTGGTCGGCTTCACCTCGGGCGTACTCTTCAGCAGGCCCTCGATGATGTAGACCCGCCTCCCACACCCCGCACGGGATGAAGTGCGTGAACAGCGCGATGTAGGTGTCCGAGACGTGGTGGAGGCGATCCCGCCCGGCTTCCCGTACTGCACGGACGTCTCGGTCAGCAGGTTGTCGGCCACTGCGGTGCCGTCACCCCACGCCTGGGAGATGTCGAGGCGGGCGTGCGCGTTGACCAGGTCGGCGATCGTCTCGTTCAGCAGCACCAGGGAGAAGCGCCGGTTCGCCGTATACGCCAGCTCGTGCCCACTCACCCTGGGGATGTGGCGGGCAGCCTCGTACGGGCACATGTTGGTGCCCTTCACGAACGTGGTGATCACATACCTGCCGAAGGGGTCGGCGAGCTTCGGCTCGTTGCCGCAGGCCGGACCGAACGGGCGCCACCACTCCACCCAGTACGCCGTGCGGACCAGAATCCCCATCAGGGAGCGTTCCGGCATCCGGGCCTTGATCTCCTCCTCCAGCCGCTTCGCGGACGGCCGCTGCCCCTCCGCCCGGTGCGCCTTCAGCGATGGAATGCCCGTCTCGGGGTCGATGAACAGGCCCTCATTGTCCGGGTACCCGGCATCCGCCGCCGCAGCGGCACCTCGCAGCTTGTCCTCCAGCTGACGGTGGAAGAAGGCGGCGTCGAACCCGGCCGCCTCGCCTTCCTCACACAGGCCGACCGCCACCAGGTAGGACGCCGGCTTCTCCTGGACGGGCCTCCCAGGTCGGCAACTGCGTCGACCAGTCCACGTACTCCTCCGAGCCCACCACGGCCACATCCCCGGTGCGCAGTTCCTCCGCGAGCGCGGTGAAGACCATCGCCTCGAAGTGCCTGCGGACGAACTGCCCCGGCCGCGTCCTGTCGAGGACGGCCTTCTGCCAGTTCTGCGTGGCGAAGGAGATGTCCACCGGACGGCCGTCCTCGCCCAGGGCACTGATGTACTCGCCGCGCGCCGCCTGGTGCCGCTGCGCGTGCGCGAGCGCGTCCAGCACCAGCCCGTCCTCCGACGTCGCGGTGAACTCCAGCTTTTCGGCCAGTCGAACATCACCGCCCGGTCCCGGCCGATCTGCCCGCACAGCAACACCTCCCAGAAGTTGCCGTGATGGGCGGAGACCTTCTCGATCTGCTCGCACTGCCTGGCGAACCCGTCGAAGCCCTCCACCGCCTTCGTGACCGCGCCGAACCCGCCGGCCTGCACCATCTGCGCCTTCACCAGGGCCAGGACAGCCGGGGAGACCCTGCCCTCCCGCCGCACAGCGACCTCGCCCAGGGGCGCCTGTTCGTCCAGGCCCTCCAGCGCCTGGCGGACCTCGGCGGTCATCGTCGTGGCCTTCGTGAGCGCCTCCTGGGCCGGGCCGCCCTCGTCGATGTTCTTCAGCAGGGTGCGGTAGTTCCCGATCAGGGCCTCGACGATCTCCCGCTCGGCGAGCCGGATCCCCTCCAGCTCCACCTTGGCCTTCTTGATCTTCATCGCCACGCGCTTGCAGAACATCGTCGCCAGGTCGTCCCTCACCCGCATCCGCGCCTTGTGTGCCAGCACGCCACCAGCGCGAGGCGCTTGACCGGCTTGTAGTCCCGCAGCTCCGCCAGGTCGGGCCGCGTCCGTCTCCCCGGCGAAGTCCGTGATCTTCCCCGCCGCGACGCCGTCCATCCACACGCCCGTGTCGCCGAGCCCGTCCACCCACTCCAGCGGCTTGGCCAGGTTCTTGAAGTGCGACCAGGTCGGGCCCTGGGAGGGCTTCTTGAGCCGGTTGTACAGGGTTGTGTCGTCGCTCTCGCGCTCCTCCGGCAGCCGCAGCAGCCCCGCCCGCTCGAACGCGCTCTTCCGGTCGTGGATACCTCCGCAGATCCCGGCGTTCACCTCCTTACGGAGAGCTGAGGCCATCGTGCCAAAGGTGGAGAACGCCGGCAGCTCCAGCCCAGCCTCCACCACCTTCTCCAGCGCGATGTTGATCAGGCCCGCACCTGGTCGTAGGCCACACGGACCCGCTGCCGAACCAGCCCCCGGTGGTTCTTCACGGTCTTCGCCGCCCCGGTATACCGGCAGCGTGCCCTCCGGCAGCTCCACCGCCCGCCGCACGAACTCCGCCACCGCCTTCAGGATGTCCTCCGCCTTCGGGAAGCACCCCATGCGCTGATACGACTTCAGCGTCAGCAGCAGGGCCAGCAGATGCTCATCGCTGTCCGTAGGGTCGGCGGCTCACTCCAACTCATCGCGAGTCGGCGAGAAGTACAGATGCAGCTCGTGCGCGGTGATCAGCCGCTTGAACCGCGGATACGCGGTCCGTTCGATCGAGGTCACGACCGACCCCAGGCCCCGGATGACAGTCAACATCACCACCAACGAGACCGAGCCGAACGGGTGACGTGCCGGGCCCCCATGTCTTCAAGATCATCCCGCGGCCCTTTTGGGCTCACCTCGGCGATACCCCTTCTTGTCGGACTTCTTGTCGGCGAAGATCCGGATGCACCCTGCTTCGGTGAGTGCGTGGGCCTTCCGGCCGAGCAACTGCCCCTTGGCGGATACACGTGCGTATCCCACAAGGTCGCCGGTCGTACGGCCGGAACGGGGGCGAGGAGATCAGCGGCGTCGTCGTCCCGGGGTGGCTGCACCCGCCTGATCGTACGGAAACGGTGCTCCTCAAGTTCCTGAGCACATCGACTTTCTGACACCATTTTATGGGCATGATCCGGCGCCGATCGGGCCGCGTGCCGCTGTTTGCTGATCTTGCTCATCAATCAGTCGATTGACGAGCAAGAACCGGTTCAGCCTCCGAGACGGTGCGTGAGGTGGAGCAGGTCTGGCAGGTGTAGCACTCTTCCGTCGAATCCTGGGAGGGGGACATGGAGCTGCTGGGTCCAGTGGGCGGGGATTGCATCCAGCCCGTAGTACGCCCCCGCGAGGCCTCCGGTCACCGCGGCGACGGTGTCCGTGTCGCCGCCGAGGTCGATCGCCGCGCGTATCGCGTCTTCGAAGCTGGTGGTGGTGCGCAGTGCCCAAATGGCGGAGCCCAGGCAGGGCCAGACGGCGCCGTTGAACTCGGTGGCCTGATCGGGGTGCCAGTCGGGCGCGAGGACTGTGGCGTAGCGGCCGCGGTGGTCGGGGTGGACAAGAGCCAGTACGTCAGGGAGCGAGATGAGGGGGTCGGTGTCCTCGAACGTGACGCGGATGAGTTCGTGGAAGATCGCGGTGCCTTCCCAGGCCGCGCGGTCCCCGTGGGTGAGGGCAGCGATGCGGCGGGCCGCGTCCATGGTGGCTTCTTGGCCGGCGGCCGCGAAGTGGACCGCAGCGGTCGATGCCCGCATCAAGGAGCCGTTTCCCGCTGCTCGCTGGTTGACCTGGAAATGGATCGCGGCGGCAAGGTCCCAGGGCATGCCGTTGGTCAGGACGTCTTCGGTCTGCAAGCCGATGTCCTTCGGCTCTGATGCCGCCCACCGCTGGAAGCGGGTGAAAATGTCCGGCAGATCCAGTCCGCCACGCTCCAGCAGGGACTCCGCGACCAGAACGGCCATCTGCGTGTCGTCAGTGGCCTCGCCGGGTTCCCAGCCACCGCCTCCACACATCTCGCCACCGGCATCAGGCGCGGGAAACCGCGCGGAGAACGCTCCCTGGGGACCGAACTCGAAGGGGCCGCCCAAGGCATCACCCACCGCCGAGCCGACGACCGCGCCAGCGGCCCGCTGTATCCGCTTCATTCGCGCAGGTTATCTGTGCCGTCTCGTCAGCCGCGCGGCGCAATTCCTTCTTCGGCTCCCCGAACCATCGGCGGCGACCGCGTCTCGTCCTACGGAGGTGACTGCGGTGACGAAGGCAGAGGGCTCACCGATCTGTGCGGCTCAGCACCGACTGATCGACGTCCGCGGCGGTACGAGGGGGAGGAACCGTCGAGCCTGCAGTGAGGTTCAGACGGGTGTCCGTGTCGAGGTTTACCTCACCGTAGGGCCGGACGGGGGACCAGAAGAGCGGGGTCAGGCCACGCCGGTCGGCAGGGGTGAGGAGGTCCGCCCACTCCGGTTCGCCGAGGACGTCCTGGAGCATCAGGGTGTTCACGTAGACCAGGGCCGATTGGAGAATCCGCAGGCACAGGACGAACATCTCCTGCTCGTCGCGCCGGTTCGAGGCCATCTCTCCACCCTTGCCGTAGACGATCACGGAGTTGGCGCCATTGGAGGACTCCATGACGTTCAGGCCCTCCTCGATCTCCCGCTGGAGGTCCCGGAGCCTCAGGTAGCGGGCCACGAAGGTGGTCTTCTGGGCGCGGCCGACCTCCAGCATCCGGCCTCGGGATTGGTAGGCGTCGTTGATCGCGTAGTCGGTGTTCGGCTGCCCGCTGTCGTGGGTGGGGAGCGAGTGTCACGGGCTGTGGTCGCGTCCGTCCCGTGGGGCGAAGGCTGTGAGGGCGTCGGCGTCGGTCGCGCGAGCGTGCAGGAAGTAGTCGGCCCATTCGATGATGTCGGGGTAGGACGAGTCCTGGCTGAGCTGGGTGGCTGCGGCTTGGAGGTCGAAGTTCGTGGTGCGGAGTTCGACGCCCGGGCCCAGTAGGGCCCAGTGTGCTCCGGTACGTCCGTAGGGCATGCCGATGCTGCCGGGGTTGATCACGAGTCGGCCGTGGGCGAGGCGAACGAACGGCATGTGGGTGTGGCCGCAGACCACGGTGCGAATGTCGGTATCGAGTCCGTTGAAGACTTCCTTCCAGCGGTCGAGGCGGGAGTCGACCAGGACGACCTCCTCGTCGTCGCGAGGGGTGGCGTGGCAGAACAGCACCTTTCCCAGGCCGTTCACGGACAGGGAGAGTGATCGTGGAAGCGAGCCGAGAAGGTCGAGATGGTCTTCGCGGAGCTGTTCGGCTGCCCAGGGGGCGATCTGGTCGGGGATCGTGTCGCGTTGCCCCCGGCGGTATTCGAGGAGCTCGCGGTCGGCGTTGCCGCTGATCCAGATAACGCGGTCGCCGAGGCTGGTCAACAGGTCGAGGACCTGGGCCGGTTGGGGGCCGGCGGCGATGTCGCCGGTGAGCACGATGTGATCGGCGGTGCTGACGTCTGGTTCGGCGAGTACTGCCTCCAGGGCCGGCAGGACTCCGTGAATGTCGGACAGGACGGCTACTCGGTTCAGCATGGTCACCACTGTGGGGCGAAGGCAGCCGAGTGGTGTGATCTTTCGCCGGGCGCGTAGTTCGAGGGGGCCGGTCAGCGTGTCTGGTCGCCGGGTGCGTAGTTCTCTTCCAGGGCTCCGGCCTCGGTGGCGATGCGGGTGGTGCTCTTGTCGTGGTAGCCCAGTGCCTGGGCGATGACGGGCGCCGAGGCCTGGAGGATGAGCTGGCGGCTGGCTCGGGCGGCGGCCGGGGAAGAGCCAGGGCGAATCCTGGTTGATGGCAGGGGTGTTGGCGGGCAGGTCCTCGAAACTTCCTGGGACGGAATTGAATCACGTCGGGATAACAATTAAGGAGTGGATGTTCTAGGTGGTTAGAACGTTTGTTCTGTGTCATGGCGATCCCGCAGTTGTTTCCTGCGGGATCGCTGAATTTCTCTCCTTGCTTGAAATGAATGAGGTTGCAATCTTTAATGTCTGGCAAGCTGCATCCGAGGCTAATGAAAAGGTGGGACAATTCTCCCGTTGTGTGTCCGGATCATGAGTGGTTGTCGCAGCAGGGAGCCGCTCAAGAATTGGGTATCTCGATCCTGAGTGTAGGGTGGAGAATTGCCTGCGGGAACTTGACCCCGGCGCATAATAGTAAGCGAGAGGCGGGAGTTGCTCGTGCTAGCGTTACACGAGATCGAGAGTGGCTAGCTTCCGCCTCTCGGATGAAAAAGGTGTTTCGTATCGTTAGAGGGTTTTTCGCTGGCTCTGAACAAAGTCGAAGGCCAGTAGGTTCGTGCGGTCAGGGGCGGGTCGAGTCCTGGGGGCGTGCATGGGCGATAGCCAGGTGACGATCATGCTCACGAGTGATGAGGCACTGGTGCTGTCGCACTGAAGCTCCAGATGACGGACCTCAGTCAGGCTATCGACGATCCGGCGGTTTGGGCGCCGATTCATCGGATCGTCGGAACACTCGCCAAGGCGCTTCCCGAGCGGTTCACGCTTGACTGTGACCAGCGGCTTGAGGCCGCTCGTCAGAGGCTGCATGGTGCGGCTGTGGTCGCGGGCGGTGAAGGCAAGAGTGTCGGCCTCGGCGCGGGCTGTGGGTTGCGCGGTCTGTCGGCGCCGGCATGCACGGCCGGGCGGAAGACAGGATCATCGGCTGGGTCTCGCGGGGGCAGTTGCCGTGTTCACCTTCTCCTCATTCGCGGTTCACGGGTCTCGTTGAGACTGCCTGGTGGCCGGGCAGGGGGTCGCCATTCGCCAGGGGGAGCCGGCCAGTGTTGCGGCGGCCGCCTGGTCCCCGCGTGGGCAGGGGAGTGAGACGTGGGTGCTGTCGGAACGACGGCCAGGCCAGGACCGCCGCGCAAGGTGCGGGCGTCGGGTGGCGGCAGGCGGGCCGTGTCCGTGACCATTGTGGTTGCGGTGGTCTGGGTGGTGCTGTCCGCGCTGGTCCTGCCTGCCGGTGTTGCGGCGGCGGTTCCGTTGACCAGATCGCAGACGACGGTGTTCACCGAGGGCGAGCGAGAGGCCGGGGGCTCCGCCTCCTACGTGTGCTTCCGGGCCCCCGCGGTGGTCAAGGCCGCCGACGGTACTCTGCTCGCCTTCGCCGAGGGCCGGATTGGCAGCTGCTCTGACACAGCCTCCATCGACATCGTCGTGAAGCGCTACGTCGACGGCGCATGGGGTGCCCTGCAGGTGGTGGCCCGGCACAGCGCCGGGCACATCTACCACAATGTGACGCCGGTGGTCGACGCCGCCTCGGGTCGGGTCGTCCTGCTGTACACCGAGAACTACGACCACATCCACCGCATCGTCAGCGAGGACGACGGCCTGCACTGGATGGCCGCGGACGACATCTCCGCCGACGTCTGGTCAACTGCCTGGGGAGCCCTGTACGCCGGCCAGATGTCGACAGGTCCCGCGAGCGCCACCCAGCTCACCCACGGCCAGCACGCCGGCCGCCTGGTCGCCGGCATAACGGTACGCGTGGCACCGGGGGCCGCGCCGGCCAACCTGGGCGGAGCGCTTGTCTACAGCGACGACGGCGGCCTCACCTGGAGGCTCGGCGCCTCCTCACTCGGCGCCGAACCCGCAATCGGAGCACAGGAGCTGAGCCTGTTCGAACGCGGTGACGGCAGCCTCTTCGTGACGGCGCGCAATGAGGAAGGCGACTCCGGGACCAGGGACAGGGCGGTCTACGCGGTCTCGGGTGATCAGGGGCTCAGCTTTGAGTCCGACTTCGCACTCCTCCCGGACATGGACTTGCCCGGCACCGGCATACAGGCGTCGACCCTCGCCCTGCGCGAGATGAACCGCGACGGCTATGACCGGGCCCTGTTCGCCGCCCCCGTCGGCCCGAACCGCGAGGATCTCACCATCCGCTCCTCCTTCGACGGGGGTTTCACCTGGCAGGATGCCGCCGACGGCGCCCTCGTGAAGGACGGGTACTCCGCCTACAGCTCCATGACCGCCCTGGGCGGCGGAACCTTCGGCATCCTCTACGAGGCCGGAACCACCAAACAGCATCAGGACATCAGATTCGCCACGTTCACCGAAGCCGACCTGGACCTCCCCGCCGGCGCCGGCGCCCTCACCCTGAACCAGAACACCGGCGCGCTGGCCACCACCAGCCCAGACCAGCTGCACCTGTTCGCACCCACACCCGCCGGTGACCTCGGCCACTGGTTCGAGGAGGCCGACGGCACGGTCAAGCGCGGCACCTGGGGCACGGGCATCGCGGGCAAGACGGTCGCCTTCAACGACGGCGCCCAACAACACGTCCTCGCGCGCGGCACCGACGGCAGCCTCATCCACCGGTTCTGGAGCACGACCGGCCTCTCCTCGCAGACCTGGCTCGCCGCGGGCACAGTGGCCGGAGCACCCACCGGCTTCGTCACCTCCGGCCAACAGCACGCGTGGGTCCGCACGACCGACGGACGGCTCCTGCACACCTGGTGGGACGCCGGCACCGCCTTGCTGAAGCAGCAAACCTGGGCCGCCGCGGGCACCCTCGCCGGTGACCCCGTCGCCGTGCGCTACGGCGAGCAGCAGCACGTCTGGGCCGCCGGCACCGACGGCCGGCTCCACCACTGGTGGTGGACGAAGGGCCCGGGCATCCGCCACGAACTCTGGCCGGGATCGGCCAGGGGCGCTGCCACCGCCCTCGTCCAAAAGGGCCAGCTGCACGTCTACGCCGCCGACCCGGAGAACCGGCTCACCCACTGGTGGTGGGACAGCACGGACCAGGTGGTCAAGAGTCAGGTCCTGAGCACCCCGACCGCGCTCGCCGGACCGCCCGTCTCATTCGCGCACGGGGGACAGCAGCATGTCTTCGCCCGCACCACGGGCAACGCGCTCGCCCACTGGTGGTGGGACCCGACCACAGGCAACAACTACGCCGTGTGGCCCGGCCCGATCTCCTCGGACCCGGTGGCGCAAGTGGTCGGTGACACCCAGCACGTCTACGGTGCCGCGTCCGACGGAACACTCTCGCACTGGTGGTGGAACTCCGCTGAGGGCACCAAACGGGAAACCTGGGGCGGCAGTATCGCCACTACACCAGCCTGGTGACCGCCTGGCCGGAGGAAGCAACCTCACCGCCATGTGCCCTGCGGGCGGCGCCGTCCTGCGCACGCGACTCAGCCTGAGATGGTAAGTGCCGAACCGCCTGCCCCTGGGGCAAGGCACCGGGGCGGCCAGGGCCCGCAGATCCGCCAGTGCAGGGCCCGGAGTACCCTTTACGCGACTTTGGTTAACAGCGAGTAAACCTGAAATCTGAAGTAGGAAAACGTCGCGGCATTTCTCTGAAATTGCAAACTCCGATTCGGATGGGGAAATTCCGGCTGGCTGAAAATGATTCGCAATGATCGCCGGAAAACTCTGGGGTCATCTATTGAGAGTCTGCTAGGTTCGTACTGGCTGATCTTGAGTAGGCCGTATTCTTTCGCCAGAAACGGAGACACGTATGCGTATACGACGGGCTTTCTCTGCTGTCGCGCTTTCCGCCGCCATGGCCGCCACCTTCCTGGCCGGCTCCAGCGGAAGCGCGTCCGCCGCCTCGTCGGACTGCAAGAGCGGCTGGGTGTGCCTCTGGGACTACCCCGGCTACGACGGTGCGGCGTGGTCCGCTGCTTCCGGGCCGGGTTACTACACGGTGGGCTCCAAGGTGCAGGGCAAGGTCTCCAGCGTCTGGAACAACACCAGCCGCACCGTCTACCTCTGGTCCGAGTGCGACAACTACATCGTGCTGGGGCCCGGAGCCTCCGTGTACGACCTCTCCGACTACAACTGCGGTGGCACCGTGTACAACACCTGGAACAATCGGACCGACAGTCTGGACATCGTCTAGGCCGTGTCTTAGAACTCGCTGACCTGCATGGTTGGCCGTCCGTGGACATCGCGGGCGGCCATCCAGATGGTGCGGTCGCGGGCGATGCCGTTGATGCTGGTCGCTGTGGTGACCTCGTGCTCGGTGCGGGTGGTGTCACGGCGGACGATTTTCGTAGCCGCCTTCGTCCCGGACAGCCACGGAGGCGAACCAGACGGGGTCGTCCTCGTCGCGCTAGACGACCGCGAAGGTGTTGTCGGAGTCGTTGAGGTCGCTGATCATCATCAACAGCGCGTCCTCGGAGGGGTCGTCGACGCGGTCGCCGTTCTTGCTGTCGGCGCCGTAGTACTGAGCCCCCATCGTTGCCTTCCCCTCACGTGTTCACCTGGTCGCGGTCAGCATGGCCTGAGGAACGGACAGCTCAGGCCGGTCACAGCCATTCACCGATCGCGGCGATCAGAACGGTGGCTTCGAAGCGGACCGCGAACTTGTCGAACCGGGTGGCCACCGCCTGGTTCCGCTTCAGCCGGTTGATGCCGCACCCGACCGCGTGCCGGGCCTTGTAGTCCTCACGGTCGAAGGCCGGAGGCCGCCCGCCGACTGCCGAACGCGACGCCCGAGCGGGGCCGGGTCTCCTGGTCCGGTGCCCCCCGGGTGCAGCGCACATCTGGCTGATCCAGAACAAGCCCAAGGTGATGTGCGCCAAGAGCCAGTCCGAGCGCACCGACGGGTGGACCCCGAAGAAGCCGTTCCTCACCCACCCGAAGACGGCGATGCACCCGGAGATCCAG
>NZ_JBHWKU010000054.1:0-35274 GCF_042730645.1 Streptomyces sp. NPDC059906 | reverse complement strand
CCCCTCAGCCGAGCTGAGGGGACCGGGGCTCCGGTCGATCGGGCGGCCGGGCGGGCGGCCGGGCGGGTCAGTCGCCGAAGCCGGGGAGGCCGGCGATGGTGCCGCCGTTGTCGTTTCCGCCGTTGCCGTTTCCGTTGCCGGGGACGGTCATCAGCGTGACGGGCGTGGCGGCCGGGTCGTCGACCTCAGTGCCGGGCTGCGGGTTCGAGGCGAACACCTTCGCGTTGTCGTCGCCCGGGGAGCCCTGGGCGACCTGCACGTTGGTGAAGCCGCTCTGCTGCAGGATCTGCCGGGCCTCCGCGAGGGTCTTGCCGCGGACCTCCGGCACCTTCGTCTTCTCCACGGCCTTGCCGACGACGATCGTGACCTTCGAGCCCGGGTCGACCTGCGTGCCGGACTGGGGCGTGGTGGAGATGACCTTGCCGACCTGGTTCGGGTCGTTCGTCGGCTGGTCCGTGCAGACGGCCGTCAGGTCGCCGCCGCTCTCCACCTGGGCCTTGGCCTCGTCGCAGGTACGGCCCACGACATCGGGCACCGTGGCCTTCTCCTCGGCCTTGGCGACCTCCAGGGTCACCGTGGAGCCCTTCTCCAGTTCCTTGCCCGGGTCGGGGTTCTGGCTGAGGACCGTGCCCTCGTCCTGGGAGGACTCGGTCTGCTTGGTCTCGACCTCGAAGCCCTTGTCCTCGAGCTGCTTCTTCGCCTCGTCGACGTTCTTGCCGATCACGTTGTCGACGGCGACCTTGGGCGCGCCGGTCGAGACCACCAGGTTGACGGTGGACTCCTTCTCGACGTCGGTGCCCTGCTTGGGGTCCTGGGAGCAGATGTTGCCCTTGGGCTGGTCCTCGCACTCCTGCTGCTTGAACGTCAGCACCAGGTCGATGTTGTCGGCCTGCTGCTGGGCGTCGGCCTTGCTCAGGCCGATGAAGGCGGGCACCGGGACCTTGTCGTTGCCCGGCCCTCCGTCCCCGCTGAAGGCGTACTTGCCGATCAGGATGGCGCCGACCAGGACGAGGACGCCGGCCAGGACCAGGAAGATCGTGGAGGTGTTCTTCTTGCGGGGCTGCTGGCGGCGCCGGTCGGGGCGCTCGTCGTAGCCGTAGCCGCCGTCGTCCGGGTTCATGGGCGGCAGCATGGTCGTGGCGCCGCCGCCCCCGTCCGAGCGCAGGGCGGTGGTCGGCTGGTCGTCGGGGTAGGCGCCGTAGCCGCCCGCGGCCATGGCGCCCATCGCGGCGGTCGCTCCGACGGGCTGGCCGTCGAGGCAGGCCTCGATGTCGGCGCGCATCTCGTCGGCCGACTGGTAGCGGTAGTCCGGGTCCTTGACCAGGGCCTTCAGCACGATCGCGTCCATCTCGGGCGTGATCTCGGGGTCGAAGACACTGGGCGCCTGCGGTTCCTCGCGCACATGCTGGTAGGCGACGGCCACCGGGGAGTCGCCCACGAAGGGCGGCCGCACGGTGAGCAGCTCGTAGAGCAGGCAGCCCGTGGAGTACAGGTCGGACCGGGCGTCGACCTGCTCGCCCTTGGCCTGCTCCGGGGAGAGGTACTGGGCGGTGCCGATCACCGCGGCGGTCTGGGTCATCGTCATGCCGGAGTCGCCCATGGCGCGGGCGATGCCGAAGTCCATGACCTTGACCTGGCCGTTGCGCGTGAGCATGACGTTGGCCGGCTTGATGTCGCGGTGGACGATGCCGGCCCGGTGCGAGTACTCCAGTGCCTGGAGGATGCCGATGGTCATCTCCAGCGTCCGCTCCGGCAGCAGCTTGCGGCCGGAGTGGAGCAGCTCACGGAGTGTGGAGCCGTCGACGTACTCCATGACGATGTACGGGATCGACACGTTGTCGATGTAGTCCTCGCCCGTGTCGTAGACCGCCACGATCGCGGGATGGTTGAGCGAGGCGGCCGACTGGGCCTCCCGGCGGAAGCGGGCCTGGAAGGACGGGTCACGCGCGAGATCCGCGCGGAGTGTCTTCACCGCCACCTGGCGTCCGAGCCGGGTGTCATGAGCGTGGTAAACCTCCGCCATGCCACCACGGCCGAGCACAGGGCCCAGCTCGTACCGGCCGCCGAGGCGACGCGGCTCTTCCATGGTTACCTACCAGCCCTCTCCGTCGGTCCCGACCGGCATGCTTGTACGGTCGGAGGCTGCCGTCCGGCCTACCGTACCCGGCTCGCTCCTGGCCCTTCGGCCGAGCCGGGCAGCCGATACAGGACCGGTATCGCAACGTGCGCCGATGTGAAGGGGACGTGACCGGAGTCACGCCCCGTTCATGGCGCGGTCACTTCTTGCTGTCGATGACGGCCTCCATGACGTTCTTCGCGATCGGTGCCGCGAGGCCGCCGCCGGAGATGTCGTCGCGGTTGGCGTTCTCGTCCTCGATCACCACGGCCACGGCGACGGGCGAGCTGCCGTCGTCGGCCTTGGCGTACGAGATGAACCACGCGTAGGGGTTCTCGCTGTTGTCGACACCGTGCTGTGCGGTACCGGTCTTGCCGCCCACCTTGACGCCGTCGATCCCGGCGTTGGTTCCCGTGCCCTTCTCGACGACGGTCTCCATCATGGACTGGAGGATCTGCGCGTTGTCCGCGGACAGCGGCTTGCTCATCTCCTCGGGGTCCGTCTTCTCGATGGTGTCGAGGTTGGGCGCCTGGAGCGCGTCGACCATGTACGGCTTCATCAGGGTGCCGTTGTTGGCGATGGCCGAGGTGACCATGGCCATCTGCAGCGGGGAGGCGGCGGTGTTGAACTGGCCGATGGAGGAGAGCGCGACCTGCGAGTCGTTCATGTCGTCGGAGAAGCGGGAGGCGCTGGAGCGGACCGGGACGAACTGCTCCTCGTTGAAGCCGAACTTCTCGGCCGTCTCCAGCATCTCGTCGTTGCCGAGGTCGTAGCCGACCTTGCCGAAGACGGTGTTGCAGGAGACGCGCAGGGCCTCGCGGAGGGTGGCGTTCTTGCAGGGGAGGTCGCCCTCGTTGGGCAGCTCCTGGGTGGTGCCGGGCATCGTCCAGGGCAGCGGGGAGTCGGTCTTCTCGTCGGCCGAGTCGTACAGGCCGTGCTCCAGGGCCGCCGCCGCGGTGACCACCTTGAAGGTGGAGCCGGGCGGGTAGACCTCGCGCAGCGCGCGGTTGAGCATCGGGTCGTCGGGGTTGTTCTTCTTCTGGAGCTTGTTCCAGGCCTCGCCGGCCGCCTCGTTGCTGCCCGCGATGACGGTGGGGTCGTAGGACGGGTAGGAGGCCATCGAGAGGATCTTGCCGGTGGACGGCTCGATCGCGACGACGGCGCCCTTGGCGCCCTGCTTCTTCAGGCCGTCGTAGGCGGCCTTCTGGGCGGCGCTGTTGAGGGTGGTGACGACGTTGCCGCCCTCGCGCTTCTTGCCGGTGATCATGTCGAGGGTGTTGCGGAAGAAGAGCCGGTCGTCGTTGCCGGTGAGGATGCCGTCGTCGATGGACTCCAGCTGGGTGGCGCCGAAGGCCTGGGAGACGTAACCGGTGACGGGCGCCCACATGGCGCCGTCCTGGTAGGTGCGCTTGTACTTGAAGTCGCCCTCGGTGGTGGCGTGTCCGGTGATGGCCTTGCCGTCGACGATGATGTCGCCGCGGGGGCTGGCGTACCGCTCGATGGCGACCCGGCGGTTGTGCTCGTCCTCCTTCAGCTCGTCGGCCTGGACGTACTGGAGCCAGTTGTCCCGGATGAGCAGGGTGAGGACCAGGAGGCCGCAGAAGAGCGCGATTCGGCGCAGTGGCTTGTTCACGGTCGGACCACCTGGGTCATCTCGGCGTCGGGGCTGGCGGGCGCGGCGGGTGCCGGTCTGCGCGCGGTGTCGCTGATGCGCAGCAGAATGCCGATCAACGCCCAGTTGGCGATGACGGAGGAACCGCCGTAGGCCAGGAAGGGCATGGTCATACCGGTGAGCGGGATGAGGCCCATGACACCGCCGGCGACGACGAAGACCTGGAGGGCGAAGGCGCCGGAGAGGCCGATGGCGAGGAGCTTGCCGAACGGGTCGCGGGCGGCGAGGGCGGTGCGCACGCCGCGCTCCACGATCAAGGCGTAGAGCAGGAGCAGGGCCATCAGGCCGGCGAGGCCGAGTTCCTCGCCGAAGGTGGCGAGGATGAAGTCGGAGTTGGCGGCGAAGCCGATGAGGTCGGAGTTGCCCTGGCCCCAGCCGCTGCCGAGGGTGCCTCCGGAGCCGAAGGCCCACAGGGCCTGCATGGACTGCTCGGTGTGGCCGAAGACGCCCTGCCGGCTGAGCTCGAACTCATGCATCGGGTCGAGCCAGGCCTGGACGCGCTGCTGTACGTGGGATTCGAAGGAGGCCACGCCGACGGCGCCGACTGCGGACATCAACAGACCGAAGACGATCCAGCTGGTCCGCTCGGTGGCGACGTACAGCATGATCACGAACATGCCGAAGAAGAGCAGCGAGGTGCCGAGGTCGGTCTCGAAGACCAGGATCAGGATCGAGATGATCCAGACGACGATGATCGGACCCAGGTCGCGTCCGCGGGGCAGATAGAGGCCCATGAAGCGGCGGCTGGCGAGGGCCAGGGCGTCGCGTTTGACCATGAGGTAACCCGCGAAGAACACCGCCAGGACGATCTTGGCGAACTCGCCCGGCTGGAGGGTGCCGAGACCGGGGATCTTGATCCAGATCTTGGCGCCGAAGTTGTCGTGTCCGAGGCCCGGAACCAGTGGCAGCAGCAGCAGGACCAGCGCGCCGGCCATGGAGATGTAGGTGTAGCGCTGAAGGACGCGGTGGTCCCTGAGGAAGACGAGCACGGCCACGAACAGGGCGACGCCGAGTGCGGAGTACATGAGCTGGCGTGGCGCCGCCTCGACGAACAGCTTGCTCGACTGGAGCCGCTCCGACTGGTCCAGGCGCCAGATGGCGACGAGTCCGAGGCCGTTGAGCAGGGTGGCCAGCGGCAGCAGCAGCGGGTCCGCGTACGGGGCGAACTTGCGCACGACGAGGTGGCCGACGCCGGCCAGCAGGCCGAGGCCGAAGCCGTAGCTCAGCAGGCCCGCGGGCACCTCGTCGTTGATGGCCAGGCCCACGTTGGCGTAGGCGAAGACCGGGATGAGGACGGCGAACACGAGCAGAGCCAGCTCGGTGTTGCGCCGGCTCGGGGCGCCGATGGCGCCGATCGTGGACGTGTGGTGCGTCGACGGGTTGGTAGTACTGCTCATCGTGTGACGGGGCCTCTCACGGCTTGCCTACTGCTTACCGCACAGCGAGACGACCTTCTGCTCTTCCTCCGAGAGGGTCGGTCCTGAGCCTGGAGTGGGTGCGGTCGTGGACGGGGACTCGGACGATTCGGGTGCCTTCGCCGAGTCCGACGGGTTCGGGCTGGGCGAGGCCTTGGACGTGAAGGAGGCGGGGCTGGTTCCCGTGGTGCCTCCGGCCTCGCCCTCGCCGGTCTTCGCGTTCTTCTCGGTCTCCGCGGTGCGCCGGTCGGCCTGCTTCTTGCAGGCGGAGGCCTGGACTGCGAGTTCCTCGATCTTGGCCCGGGCGTCGTTGAGGTCGCCCTCGGGGATGGTGGCCTCGACCAGTTTCTGCTGGTAGGGCGGCAGGTACTTGAGTTCGATCTCGGGGTGGTCCTTCTGGACCTTCGAGAGCGAGACCCAGGCGAGGTCCTGGCTGATGCCCCGGTACAGCGCGAGGTGGTCGTCGTTGGTGCCGACGTAGTACTGGGTCTGGGTCCAGCGCCAGCCGCCGTAGCAGCCGCCGCCGATGACGGCGAGGGCGAGGGCGGTGTAGAGGGACCGCTTGAGCCACTTGCGGCTCTTGCGGGGCTTGACGAAGTCGTCCGGGCCGTAGTCGTCGAAGCCGCCGGTGGGGATGAAGCCGGTGACGTCGCCGCTGCCGGGCGGGCCGAACTCGCCGCCCCCGCCGCGCTGTCCGCCCTGGCGGCCGAGGCCCGCGGCGCGCCCGGCCGGGGTCTGCATGATGCCGTTGTCGCCCATCTGGGCCTGGTTCTCGGCGACGGCGCCGACGACCACGGGGGTGTCGGAGAGCTGCCCGGCGAGGGTGTCGCCGGTGTCGAGGTCGAGGACGTCGGCGACGATGACGGTGATGTTGTCGGGGCCGCCGCCGCGCAGCGCGAGCTGGATCAGCTCCTGGACGGTCTCCTGGGGGCCCTGGTAGCTGGCGAGGGTGTCCTCCATCGTCTGGTGGGAGACGACGCCGGAGAGCCCGTCGGAGCAGATCAGATAGCGGTCGCCGGCCCGCACCTCGCGGATGGACAGGTCGGGCTCGACGTGGTCGCCGCTGCCGAGGGCGCGCATCAGCAGGGAGCGCTGCGGGTGGGTGCCCGCCTCCTCCTCGGTGATCCGTCCCTCGTCGACGAGGCGCTGCACCCAGGTGTGGTCCTGGGTGATCTGGGTGAGGGCGCCGTCGCGCAGCAGGTAGGCGCGGGAGTCGCCGACGTGGACCATGCCCAGGCGCTGGCCGGTCCACAGCAGGGCGGTCAGGGTGGTGCCCATGCCCTCCAGGGCGGGGTCCTCCTCGACCAGCTGCCGCAGCTGGTCGTTGGCGCGCTGGACGGCGTGGCCCAGGGAGGTGAGGACGTCGGAGCCGGGCACGTCGTCGTCGAGGGCGACGATGGTGGAGATCACCTCGGAGGAGGCGACCTCACCGGCGGCCTGGCCGCCCATGCCGTCGGCGATGGCGAGCAGGCGCGGACCGGCGTAGCCGGAGTCCTCGTTGCCCTCCCGGATCATGCCCTTGTGGGAACCGGCGGCGAAGCGCAGTGACAGACTCATGCGCACCTCGCCCGTCGGCTCCGACTGCAGCCGGTCGTGTCGAGCCACACTGCCCACCCTCCGGTCGGGAGCGCGCCGGGGCCCGGGGTGCCGGCCGCCGCTGCGTGCTCGCTCCGCTCGCGCTCATTCATTGGTGTAGCACTACTTCCGCAGCTCGATGACGGTCTTGCCGATGCGGATCGGCGCCCCGGGGCCAATCGGTGTGGGGGTCGTCAGCCGGGCCCGGTCCAGGTAGGTGCCGTTGGTGGAGCCCAGGTCCTCGACGATCCACTGGCCGTTCTGGTCCGGGTAGATCCTGGCATGGCGGCTGGAGGCGTAGTCGTCGTCCAGCACGATCGTCGAGTCGTGTGCCCGGCCGAGCGTGATGGTCTGGCCCTGGAGGGCGACGGTGGTGCCGGTGAGCGTGCCCTCCGTCACGACCAGCTTGGTGGGCGCGCCCCGGCGGCCGCGGCCCCCGCCGGACTGCTGGCGCTGCGGTGGAGGCGCCTGGCCCTGGCGCGTGGCGGTCTGCTGCGGTCGGGCGGCGTCGCGCCGCGCGCCGCGCTGGGTGACCCGCGTACCGAACAGGTCGCTGCGGATGACCTGCACGGCCACGATCACGAACAGCCACAGTACGGCGAGAAAACCCAGCCGCATGACCGTGAG
The DNA here is from genome assembly GCF_042730645.1 of Streptomyces sp. NPDC059906. Taxonomy (NCBI): domain Bacteria; kingdom Bacillati; phylum Actinomycetota; class Actinomycetes; order Kitasatosporales; family Streptomycetaceae; genus Streptomyces; species Streptomyces sp. NPDC059906. The sequence continues at coordinate 27,869 of NZ_JBHWKU010000054.1, read as the reverse complement.
GGTCAGCTCTGACATTGCCCCCGGATCACCCTTCGGCTTGCCTGTAGATAACGGTGGTGCTGCCCACGACGATCCGTGAGCCGTCGCGGAGCGTAGCGCGGGTGGTGTGCTGCCCGTCCACCACGATGCCGTTGGTGGACCCGAGATCCTGGATCGTCGAGGGCGTTCCGGTCCGGATCTCGCAGTGCCGGCGGGAGACGCCGGGGTCGTCGATCCGCACGTCGGCCTCGGTGCTGCGGCCCATCACGAGCGTCGCGCGGGAGATCTGGTGGCGGGTGCCGTTGATCTCGATCCAGTGGCGGGTGCGTCCGCCGGGCGCGGGTGCGGCCGGGGGCTGCTGGCCGCCGGCGGGCTGCGGGTAGCCGTAGCCGCCGGGCCGGCCGCCGGGCGGCGGCGCGGAGGGCATGGGCGGGGCGCCCGCGGGGGCGGCGGCCGGCGGGTAGCCGTATCCACCGCCCGGTCCCGGTCCGGCGGGCCGCGCGGGCGGTGCCGGGGGTGCGGCGGCGCCGGGGCCGCCCTGGTGGCTGGTGGAGGAGGCGAGCGTACGGCTGCGCACCCGGTACAGGCCGGTGTCGAGGTCGTCCGCCTTCTCCAGGTGGACCTTGATCGGTCCCATGAAGGTGTAGCGCTGCTGCTTGGCGTAGTCGCGGACCATGCCGGCCAGCTCGTCGCCGAGCTGTCCGGAGTAGGGGCTGAGGCGCTCGAAGTCGGGCGTGCTCAGCTCCACGATGAAGTCGTTGGGCACGACGGTGCGGTCGCGGTTCCAGATGGTCGCGTTGTTGTCGCATTCGCGCTGGAGCGCTCCCGCGATCTCCACGGGCTGCACCTCGGACTTGAACACCTTCGCGAAGGTGCCGTTGACCAGACCTTCGAGACGCTGCTCGAACTTCTTCAGGACTCCCATGGGGCACCTCCTCCGTAGCTGCCGTCCTGTCGACTGCCTTGCGTACTGCTGCCTTGCGAACTGCTGCCTTGCGTCGTGCTGCGTTGCGCAGTGCCGGGCGTCCGTGCACTGCCCACCTGGTACTGCTTACTGATCGTATCCACGCGCCGGTCGATCGGCTGGTTCCCCCTGTCGGCCCGGTCGACGGGTGTCGACGCCTCTCGGAGTTCCCGCCGGGGCTCCCCTTCGAACTCCGGCGGACCTTCGGGATGTGCTCCCGCAGGTAACTCATGCCCAGGATCGTAGAGGCGGCCGCAGACCAGTGTCCCGCACCTGAGTGCGGTCCCCCACCGGCTCCTGGGGAGACGGGCCGGACCGGTACGAGGTTGATACGTGAACGGCCACGGACCGGGACGAGTGCCCGAAGGAGGTCGGGCGCCCTGCTCCGCCGGGGGAAAGGGATGTGAATCGACCCCTTCCAGCGTGCTAATGTTCTCGTGTCGGAAGGCGCCGGACCGCAAGGAAAAGCCCAAAAGACACACCCAATGCGCGGGTGGCGGAATAGGCAGACGCGCTGGATTCAGGTTCCAGTGCCCGCAAGGGCGTGGGGGTTCAACTCCCCCCTCGCGCACCACGGAGCGTTGCAGACGCTCTGGATACGCAAAAAGACGGGGCGGCATCGTGAAGATGCCGCCCCGTTCTGCTGTGCGCCGGGTCGCGGAGGAGACCGCTCCCCGGGTCTGAGACTTTGCTCACAGGGCCGTCGTCCGGCGGCCGGTGATCAGCCGGCGGCCTCCTCGGGAGCCGCCCGCTCCGTCGTGGTGCTGAGGACGGCGGCGAGTTCCCCGACGGTCTGTTCCCGCAGCAGCTGGTGCGAGGGGACGGGGATTCCCAGCGCCGACTCCAGGGTGCGCTGGAGGGCCAGCGCGGTCAGCGAGTCGATGCCCTGGGCGTACAGCGGCCGGGTCAGGGAGACCCGGTGGGCCGGCGGGACGTGGAGGTGGGGTGCCAGGCTGCGGCACAGGAACGTCTCGAAGGCCCGCACGCGGGCCGCGCCGTGGAGGTCTCGCAGGGCGTCGGTGTCGAGGGTGACTGGGTTGCCCGGCACGGTGGTGTCCTTTCGTCGGGTGCGGGTCGGTCAGGTGCGGGGGCGGGGCTGGGAGGCGCGCAGGGCGTGCGCTTCGGGGCCGGGTCGCGGGCCGGCCCCGTCCGACCACGTCAGGTGGAACCGCCAGCGGTGGATCCGCCAGCCGTCGGGGGTGCGGACCGCCTCGGCCGCGCTGTGGCCGCCGATGTCGAAGCGGCCGCCGGGGTCGGGTCCGTCCTCGCGGTGCACGTGCGAGGCGACGAGGTGGACGCGGATCCGGGCGGTGTCGCCGTCCGTGGTGATGCCGTAGTTGGACGCCAGGTGATGGGTCCGGGCGAACCGGGACTTGCGGTCGAAGTGGAAGGCGGCGGCTGTCTCCCGTCCCTCCAGCGTGCCGACGGGGAACTCCAGCAGGCAGTCCTCGGTGAAGACCTCCGCGGGCCAGCCGTCGTCGAAACCGTGCTCGTCCTGGGTGTCCAGCAGGGTGACGTAGCGGTCGACCAGTTCGGCGATCGCCGTCCGGTCGCTCAGTGCCCGGACCTGGGCGCGCAGGGCGTCGAACTCGGCCCGGGCGAGGGTGATCGTGTCCGGGCCGGCGGCGGGGCCGGAGGGTGGGCGGGTCATGGGACCAGGTCCTTTCCGTTGGGTGGGCGGCCGCCCGGGCCGCCGGCGGTGTGCCAGCCACGGGGGTCGCGGTGCGCGGCGGTGCGTTCCGGGCGGCGCCAGCCCGCGGTCGGCCGGGGGCGGGGCGGGCCGGGCGGGAGTGCGCCGAGGGCGGCGGCGCGGGCGAGCAGGACGCTGGTGAGGGCGGCGATCTCGGCGGGGGTGGGCCGGCCCCGCAGGATCCGGACGACCGCGGTCCCGTCGGCGGCGTCCGCGCCGTCCGTCCCGCTCACTGCGGGGGGTTGCCGTGCTTGCGGCACGGCAGGTCGGCCTGTTTGCCGCGCAGCATCGACAGGGCCCCGACGAGGGCGCGCCGCGTGTCCCGCGGGTCGATCACGTCGTCGATGAGGCCGCGTTCGGCGGCGTAGTACGGATGCATCAGCTCCGCCTGGTACTCCTTGATCTTCTGCGCGCGGGTGCCCTCGGGGTCGTCCGACGCGGCGATCTCCCGGCGGAAGATGACATTGGCGGCGCCCTCGGCGCCCATCACCGCGATCTCGTTGGAGGGCCAGGCCAGCGCCAGGTCGGAGCCGATGGAGCGGGAGTCCATCACGATGTACGCGCCGCCGTAGGCCTTGCGCAGCACGAGGGAGACGCGCGGCACGGTGGCGTTGCAGTAGGCGTACAGCAGCTTGGCCCCGCGCCGGATGATGCCGTTGTGCTCCTGGTCGACGCCCGGCAGGAAGCCCGGGACGTCGATCAGCGTCACCAGCGGGATGTTGAAGGCGTCGCAGAACTGCACGAACCGCGCGGCCTTCTCACTGGCGTCGATGTCCAGGACCCCGGCGTACGACGTGGGCTGGTTGGCGACGATGCCCACGACCTCGCCGTCGAGCCGGGACAGGGCGCACACCATGTTGGTCGCCCAGCCGGGGTGCACCTCGAAGTAGTCGCCGTCGTCGACGATCTCCTCGATGACGGCGCGGATGTCGTAGACCCGGCCGGGGTCGTCGGGGACGATCTCCAGCAGCCGGTCGGTGCGCCGGTCGGCCGGGTCGGGGCCGGGCGCGGCCGGTGGCAGTTCGCGGTTGTTGGAGGGCAGCAGGGACAGCAGGTGGCGCACGTCCTCCAGGCAGCTGCGCACGTCGTCGTAGGCGAAGTGCGCGACACCGGACGCGGTGGCGTGGACGTCGGCGCCGCCGAGGGCGTCCTGGCTGATCTCCTCGCCCGTCACCGCCTTCACCACGTCCGGGCCGGTGATGAACATCTGCGCGATGTCGCGGACCATGAAGACGAAGTCGGTCAGCGCCGGTGAATAGGCGGCGCCGCCCGCGCAGGGGCCGAGCATCACGCTGATCTGCGGGATCACCCCGGAGGCTCTGGTGTTGCGCTGGAAGATGCCGCCGTAGCCGGCGAGCGCGCAGACGCCCTCCTGGATGCGGGCGCCCGCTCCGTCGTTGAGCGACACCAGGGGCGCGCCGGCCGAGGTCGCCATGTCCATGATCTTGTGGATCTTCAGTGCGTGCGCTTCGCCGAGGGCGCCGCCGAACACCCGGAAGTCGTGGGCGTACACGAAGACCGTGCGCCCGTGGACGGTGCCCCAGCCGGTGATCACGCCATCGGTGTAGGGGCGCTTCTTCTCCAGTCCGAAGCCGGTGGCGCGGTGCCGGCGCAACATCTCGACCTCGGTGAACGACCCCTCGTCGAGCAGGAGTTCGATCCGCTCGTGGGCGGTGAGCTTCCCCTTGGCGTGCTGCCGCTCGGTGGCCGTCGGGTCGCCGTGCCGGGCGGCCTGCTTGATCAGGCCGAGTTCCTCGATGCGCTCCTCGGCGCTCCACTGGCCCCGGTGCTCGCGCCGGTGCAGCGGCTGTCGCTCGGCCGTCTGCTCCGTCGTCTGTTCGGTCGTCTGCTCGGTTCTCTGGTCGGTCGACATCGTCGTGTCACGCTCCCCAGTCGGATACGCGGGTGGTCGCGGCGCCGGCGGTCAGGTCCACCGACCCGTCGACGTGTGTCGCGGTGGGCGGCAGCCAGCGCACGGCGACCCGTTCGGGCGGCGCGCCGCCCACGGCGGCGGCGGCGTTGTGCCGGGGGCCGGACGCCAGGTCCAGCAGCGTCCAGCCATCCGGCCGGCGGTCCTGGTCGGCGCCCAGGTAGTCCCGGGCGGGATCGCGGGACAGTCCGGTGCCCAGCGCCTTGAGGTAGGCCTCCTTGCGGGTCCAGATCCGGCCGAAGGCCAGGCGCCGCTCCTCGGGGCCCAGCCGTGCCAGCTCGGACTGCTCGCCCGGGTGCAGCGCCGCGGCGCACACCTCGACGGTCTCGGCCCGCGGCAGCCGCTCCACGTCCACGCCGAGCACGGCGCGGGAGACGGCCACCACGGCCATCCCGTGGCTGTGCGCCAGGGAGAAGTGCAGCGGCGGGTCGGGATGGCGGACGGCCGGTCTGCCGTGCGGCCCGGCGCACCCGGGGCAGGGCTCGCGCACGAACGGGACGTCCGCCGCGGGCAGCCCGAGGTAGGCGCCGAGCAGCCGGCGCAGCGCGATGTGCGCGGACGCGTACGTGACCCCGTCGGCGGGGCGGACGAAGGAGGCGGTGCGGCGGCGTTCCGGCTCGCTCAGCTCGTCCAGGGCGAGCGTTTCGGCCGCCGTGTCCAGCCGGGGGCGGCGCACCAGCCAGACGTCGAGCTGCCCGGGCACGGGCAGCCGCGGCGCGCCGGTTGCCACGTCCGGCCGGTGCGCGAGCTGTCCGATCACGTCGTGCCCAGCGCGTCGTGCGCGACGAGGTGGTCGCCGCGCCCGTCGTGCTTGTGGAGGCTGTCCTCGGGGCCGAGCTGTCCGGCCAGGCAGTCGATCAGCTCGGCCGCGCTGTTGGCCCGCAGCAGCCGGTTGAGGTTGACGTCGACCCGCAGCACGGCCTCCATGCGGCGTTGCAGTTCGAGGCCGTTGATGGACCCGATGCCCAGGCTGTTCATGGGGCGCCCCACGGTGTCGATCGTGTCCGGCGGCACCCGCAGCACGCGGGCCAGTTCGCCCCGTACGTAGACGTCGATGAGGCGGGTGCGCTCGGCCGGGTCGCAGGCGGCCAGGTGCGCCAGGTCGGGCGGCTCCGGCTCGGCGACGTGGTCCCGCTCGAACTCGTAGTCGAGGTCGGCCAGGTCGTCCAGGTCGTCGAAGACCCAGTTCTTCGTGGTCAGATCCATGATCGTCCCCCGTCGTGGAGTGGAAGGAGTGAACGTCAGGTGCGGGGTGCGGCCGGGCGGCCCGCGGCGCCGGGACCGGCGAGTCCGAAGAGCGAGGTGAGCACGCCGAGACCGCCGAGCGCGGCCACCAGGACCAGCGCCGGGCGGCAGGCGGCGAGCCGGGCCGCGGGCCCGCCGTCCCCGCCCGCACCGGCGAGCAGCGCCGCGACCAGCGCGACCGCGAGGACCGCGCCGAGTTGCACGGCGGTCTGGTAGAGCCCGCTGCCCGCACCGCGGTCGGCGGGCGCCAGCCCGGAGGTGGCCTGCACGTTGAGCGCGGCGAAGGACAGCACGAAGCCCAGCCCGACCAGCAGCAGCGTGGGCAGCAGCCGCCCGGTGTAGTCCAGTGGCCAGCCGGACCGCAGTTGCAGCAGACAGCCGGCGAACGCGCTGGCGGCACCGGCCGCGACGAGGCGCGGCGCACCGAACCGGGCGATCAGCCGCCCCGAGGCGAGCGCGGTGAGCGCCGGTGGCACGGCGGCCGGCAGCAGGGCCGCGGCCGCCACCGGCGGTGACCAGCCGGCGAGGGTCTGCGTCTGGTACGTCAGCACGAACAGCAGCCCGAGATAGGAGCCGTTGAGGCAGGCCGCGCCGAGGGCCGAGCGGATCAGGGCCCCGCTGCGCAGCAGCCCGAGAGGCAGCAGCGGGGCCGGCGCGGCGCGTTCCAGCGCCCGAAACCACGCCAGCAGCACGGCCGCCGCCGCCACGGACCCGAGGAAGCGGACGTCGCCCCAGCCGTGCCCGGGCAGCGCGGTGACGCCGTGCACGAGGGCGAGCAGCGCGCCCGTGAGGGCGGCCGCGCCCCGCACGCCGTAGTGCCGGGGGGTGGCCGGGCGGCCGCCCGGCGGGCCGTCGCCGCCGGGGACCAGGCGCAGCGCGGCGGCGAAGAGCAGCAGGACGACGGGGGCCGGGAAGGCGAAGGCCAGCCGCCAGCTGTACGTGCTCAGCCAGCCGGACAGCAGCAGGCCCGCGGTGAACCCGCCGGCGCCGAAGAGGGTGTAGACGGAGACGGCACGGCTGCGGGCACGGCCCTCGGGGAAGGCGGTGGCGATGATGGCCAGCCCCGTGGGGGCCGTCAGCGCGGCGCAGAACCCCTTGACCAGCCGGGTCGCGACGAGCAGCGCGGGCTCCTGGGCGAAGGCGCTGAGCAGGGAGGCGGCGGCGAACCCGAGGAGCGCCACCAGATAGACCCGGCGACGGCCCAGCAGCGCCACCAGCCGGGTCCCGAAGAGCATGAGGGCGCCGAAGCCGGCGGCGAAGCCGGTCATCGCCCACTGCGCGCTCGTCAGGGGCAGCCCGAGGTCCGTGCCGATGGAGGGCAGCGCCACCACCGCCACGGACACCTCGAGCGCGTCGATGAGCATGTTGCCGGCGAGGACCAGCAGCAGCCCCCACAGCCGGGGGCTCCACCGTCCTTCCCCGGCGTCGGCCACCGGCCCGGGAACGGTCCTGGTCATGTCGTCAGCCCAGGAGGGTGCCGCCGCTGGCGTCGACGAAGGAGCCGGTGATCCAGCGGGCGTCGTCGGACACCAGGAAGGCGACGACGTCGGCGACGTCCCGCGGTTCGCCGACCCGGTTGAAGGCGGACAGCGCGGCCATCGCCTCGACCGCCTCGGGGACGTCGAACAGCGGGTTGCCGTTGCGGGTGATGCCCGGGGCGACGCTGTTCACCGTGATGCGGCGCGGGCCGAGCGCCTTCGCGTAGTGCAGCGCGAGCTGCTCCACGGCGCCCTTGCTCATCGCGTAGGCGATCTCGTCGGGGTTGGCGAACCGGGTCAGTCCGGAGGAGACGTTCACGATCCGGCCGCCGTCGGGCATGTTGGCGAGCGCCCGCTGGATGATGAAGAACGGCGCCCTGGCGTTCACGGCGACGATCCGGTCGAACTGCTCCGGCGTGGTGTCCTCGGGCTTGACGCCGCCCATCACCCCGGCGTTGTTGACCAGGATGTCCAGTTCGGTGGAGCCGGTGCGCTCCTTCAGCCCCTCCTCCAGGGCGAGGAACAGCTCGTGCACGTCGCCGGGGGCGCCGAGTTCGGCCCGCACGGCGAACGCCCGTCCGCCGTCCCGCTCGATGCCGTCGACGACTTCGGCGGCCGCGTCCTCGTTGGTGCCGTAGTGCACGACGACGAGTGCGCCGTCGCGGGCCAGCCGCTCGGCGGTGGCCCGTCCCATGCCCCGGCTGGCGCCCGTGACGAGCGCCGTGCGTCCGGTCAGACTGCCCATGTTCTCTCTCCTGCCGTGAGGTTGTGCGCCTTGGTGTCGTGCGGCGGGGTGGCGTGCGGGGCGCCGGCGCCCGTCGGTGTGCCCGTCGCGGTGGGGGGCCGTTCCGGCCTCCTCGTCGGGGGCGAACCAGTGGGCGAGCGCCGTCCGCAGGCCGTCCGGTGCGTCGCCCGTCCAGGCGATGTGGCCGTCGGGGCGGACGAGGACGGCGGCGGCGTCCCGCAGCGGGCCGTCCCCGGCCGGCGGGACGGTCACGGTGTCGACGGCACCCGCGAAGGGGCGTGCGGCGCGCACGAGGGCCTCGCGCGGCTCCCCGTCGCCCCTCGCCACGAGGAGCACCCCGCGGGCCCGGCGCAGGGCCTCCCGCGTGCCGCCGTGGTCGCCGGGCGGCGGGCCGGGCAGCCGCGCGCCCACCGGGGCCGGGTCCTCGTCCGCGCCGTAGCGGACGTCGAGACCGCTGATCAGTCCGGCCAGGTGGGTCCGGACCGGTTCGTACGGGATCAGTTCGCCGATCACCGAGCGCAGCGCCTCCACCTCGGGGCCGCCGAGCAGCAGGCGGGCCTGCGCGCGGATGGTGGACAGCACGCGCCGTCCGACCGCGTGCCGCTCTTGGTGGTACGTGTCCAGGAGGCCTTCGGGGGCCCGGCCGGACACGGTGGCCGCGAGTTTCCAGCCCAGGTTGACCGCGTCCTGGAGGCCCAGGTTGAGTGCCTGGCCGCCGATCGGCATCTGCTGGTGGGCGGCGTCGCCGGCCAGCAGGATCCGCCCCCGGCGGTAGTGCTCGGCCTGCCGGGAGGCGTCCCCGAAGGAGTTCACCCACAGCGGGGTGCCGCCACCGACGTCCTCGCCGGTGACGTCCCGCCAGGCCGCCACGACGTCCTCGAAGTCCGGTTCCCCGGCGCCGCGCGGCGGGGAACCGAAGCGGTGGACCATCACGCGGGTGACGCCGTCGCCGCGCCGGGCCGCGATCGCCAGCCCCTTCGGCAGCCGCTGGAAGCGCCGGTCGGGGATCTCGATGCCGTCGACGTCGGCGCGCAGCAGCTCCCGTTCGGCGTCGGCGCCCGGGAAGCCGATTCCGGCCAGCCGGCGTACGGCCGACCGCTCGCCGTCGCAGCCCACGGCGTAGCGGGCGGTGAACGTGGTGCGCCGGCCCGCGTGCTCGGCCACCACCCGTACCCGGTGGGCGTCCTGCTCGACGGAGACGACGCGGTGGCCGCGCAGCACGCGCGCCCCGAGGCGTTCCGCCCGGGCGCCGAGGATCGCCTCGGTGCGCACCTGCGGGACCTTCCACTGCCCGGGGTGGGAGCTGGGCAGCGTCAGGTCCAGGGGGAGGCCGCCGAAGTGGCCCCGCGGCTCGCACGGCGGGAGCGGGTCCGCGAAGCCGCCGGGGGCGTCCAGCAGACCGCGCTGCCCAAGGATCTCCATCGTCCGCGCGTGCAGCGTGGACGCGCGGGACTCGGTGGTCGGGGTGTCCAGCCGTTCCAGCACGGTCACCTCGGCGCCGCCGAGCCGCAGTTCGCCGGCGAGCATCAGCCCGACGGGGCCCGCCCCGACCACGACGACCTGCGGGGCGGCTGTGCCTGTGTCGGCTGTGTCGGCCGTGTCGGCACCGGACACGGGTCAGCGCCTCGCCTCGGCGTGGTCCCGGGCATGGCCCAGCGTGGCCCGGCTGTTGGTGCTCAGCGCGGTGCGCACGTACTCGCGGGCCTCGGCGACCCCCGCCTCGGGTCCCAGGATCCGCTCGATGTTCTCGGGGCGCAGCACGACGGTGTGCTGCGAGGACGCGGTGGCGCCGGTGTCCGTGTCGCGGAAGGTCCAGTAGCCGGTGTGCAGGCTCATCAGGGCCGGCAGCGTGGTCTGCTTGTAGGCGATCTTCCGGCCCTCCAGGCACACCCGGTAGGACCGGGTGGTGTGGGTGGAGCCGTCCTTGGCCCGGGTGTCCATCTCCAGGGTCTGCAGGCCGGGGGTGTCCTCGGTGAGGCGCACGGTCGCCACGTGCGGCAGCCGCTCGGCCCACCGGCCGGCCTCGTTGACGAAGTCGTAGGCGTCCTTGGCGGAGCCCTCGATGGCGACGGTGTCCTCGAAGGAGAAGGTCAGTTCCTCGGAGGCGGTGGCGAGTTCGACGTTGGTCTTCAGCGCCGCCAGCTCCGTGCGGGAGTTGCGGTCGACGGCCTCCTCGATCCAGGCCAGGCCGGCGGGGTCGTCGTCGACGGCCGTGTAGTCGTGGAGCAGCCGGACGCGCGCGGTGTGCTCGCCGGCCGGCTCGACGATCCAGGTGCCGCCCATGGTGGCGACCGGGGGCGTGGAGACCTGCTGCCGGAAGGTGATCCGCAGGTTTCCGGGGTCCAGGACCCGGCGCGAGGTCCAGTTCTTGGCCTCGCCGTTGGCGGTGGCCCAGATCCTGATCAGTTCCTCGTCGCCGGAGCGCTCCAGGTGGTCGACGTAGATGGTCGGCGGGAAGACGCGTGGCCAGTTCGCCACGTCGGCGATGAGTCGGTAGACGTCGCCGGCCGGGGCCGAGACCGTGATCTCGTGCTCGACTTCCCGTGGCTCGGATGCGGGCATGGGGGATCTCCTCGTCGGGGTGGGCGGTGGTGGCCGGGTCAGAAGTTGCCGAGGCCGCCGCAGACGTTCAGGGCCTGTGCGGTGATGGACGCGGCGGTGTCGGAGGCGAGGTAGCCGACGAGGCCGGCCACCTCCTCGGGCGTGGAGTAGCGCCCGAGCGGGATCTTGGCCTGGAACTTGTCGAGGATGGCGTCCTCGGTGGTGTCGTAGGCGGCGGCGTATCCGGCGCGCACGCGCTGCGCCATCGGCGTCTCCACGTAGCCGGGGCAGACGGCGTTGACGGTGATGCCGGTGGGGGCGAGTTCGTTGCCGAGGGCCTTGGTGAAACCGACCACGCCGTGCTTGGAGGCGGAGTAGGGGGCGCCGAGGACCACGCCCTGCTTGCCCGCGGTGGAGGCGATGTTGATGATCCGGCCGCGGTCCTTGCCGCGCATGCCGCCGGTGGTCAGCACGGCGCGGGTCAGCCGGAAGACGCTGTTCAGGTTGGTCTCGACGACGTCGTACCAGAGTTCGTCCTCGATGTCGGCGGTGACGCCGCCGCCGGACCGGCCCGCGTTGTTGACCAGGACGTCCACGGTGCCGTAGCGGTCCACGGCGGACTGGACGAAGGTCTCGATGGACAGCGCGGAGCGGACGTCCAGGACGGAGCCGTCGACGTCGAGGCCCTCGGCGCGCAGTTCCTTCACGGTGGTGCCGACGTTCTCGGGATCGCGGGAGCCGATGAAGACCCGGTGTCCCTGTTCGGCCAGCAGCCGCGCGGCGGCGCGGCCGATGCCGCTGGTGGCCCCGGAGACGAGGGCGACCCGCTGATGCTTGTCGGACATGACTGGTACTCCCTTGTGGGTGCTGGGTGGACGGCGCGTCCGGTGCCGCCGCGGCCGGGCCGGGACAGGCCCTGGGGTGACCCGGCCGCGGCGGGCGGTGGGGGGCCCGGGACAGGCGGGTCAGGCGGCGGCGGGCAGGCCGGCGAGCTGGGTGTTGACCAGGCCCAGCAGGGCCCGGGGCGTCTTCGCCTCGGTCACCACGGAGTCGTCGAGCGTGATGCCGTACTCCCGCTCTATGCGGCCGCAGGTCTCGAGGATGGCCAGGGACTCGTAGCTGAGCTCCTCGAAGTCGGTGTCGAGGATGTCGCCGTCGAGATCCACGCTCTCGTCGGCGCCTGCCGCCTCCAGCAGGACGCGCCGGAGGTCGTCGAGGGTGAAGGACTGCGTGGGCATGGGTGGGGTCCTCTCTGTCGGTGCCCCGCGTCCCGGGCGGGCCCCGGGACGCGGACGGACGAACGCCCGCCGCCCGGTCCGGCGTGGGGGACACGGATGACGGACCGGGAGGCGGGCGCGTTGGGGGGAGCACGGGAAGACCGGCCCCGCCGGAGCCGGGGCGTGCGCCGGCCGGGCGGAGGGGAGGGGGGAGGCCGGGTGGCGTCCGGCGGCGGCCGGCCGTGCTCGTGGGGCGGGAGGTCAGGGGGTGCGGACGACCAGGGCCGAGTTGAAGCCGCCCTCGCCCCGGGCGAGGACCAGGGCGGTGCGGAGGTCGGCGGGGCGCGCCTCGGTGACCAGGTCGAGGTCGTAGGAGGTGTCCGGTTCGACGTGGGTGGTGGCGGGGACGAGGCCGTCCCGGGCGGCGAGCAGGGCGGTCGCCACGTCCAGCGGGGCGGCACCCGAGTAGAGGCGTCCGGTCATCGTCTTGGGCGCGGTGACCGGCACGCCGTGCGGCCCGAAGACCGCGTTGAGCGCGTCCGCCTCCGCCCGGTCCAGCTCCGGCACCGCGGCCGCGTCCGCGAAGACGACGTCGACGTCGCCCGCGTCCACGCCCGCGTCCGCGAGGGCGAGTTCGATCGCCTTGCGCAGGCCCGGCGGCCGGCCGCTGCCGGGGGCGGGGTCGAACGTGGCCCCGTAGCCCGCGATCTCGCCGTACACCCGGGCGCCGCGCTCGGCGGCCGACCGCTCCGACTCCAGGACGAGCAGCGCGCCGCCCTCGGCGGGCACGTGTCCGCTCGCCGCCGCGTCGAAGGGCAGATAGGCCCGCTCGGGCTCCTGCTCGGTGGTCAGCCGGCCGCCGGCCAGCTGCGCCACCCAGCCCCACGGGCAGATCGAGGCGTCGATCGACCCGGACATGATCAGCCGGGTGCCCTTGCGGATCTGCCGCCGCGCGTGCGCCAGCGCGTCCAGCCCGCCGGCCTGGTCGGAGACGACGACGCCGCTCGGGCCCTTCATGCCGTTGCGGATGGAGATCTGGCCGCTGTTGACGGCGTAGAACCAGGCGAAGGACTGGTAGGCGGAGACGTACTGGCTGCCCCGGCTCCACAGGTTGCGCAGCTCGCCCTGGCCGAACTCGAAGCCGCCGGAGCAGCTCGCGGTGACCACGCCCATGTCGTAGGCGGGCAGGTCGGCGGGCACGGTGCCGGCGTCGGCCAGCGCCCAGTCGGCCGCCACGAGGGCGAGCCGGGTCATCCGGTCGGTCTGCGCCAGCAGCCGGTTGGGCAGGTGGTCGGCCGCGTTGAAGCCGGGCACCTCGCCGGCCAGCCGCGCCGGGTACGAGGAGGGGTCGAAGCGGGTGATGCGGCCGATGCCGCTCTTCCCGGCCCGGGTGGCCGCCCAGTAGTCGGCCGTGCCCAGGCCGTTGGGCGCGGCGATGCCGAGCCCCGTCACCACGGTCCGTGCGGTGGCCGTGCTCATGCGGCGCTCCTCTCCGGTCGGGCGAGCACCATCGCGCTCTGGAAGCCGCCGAACCCGCTGCCGACGGTCAGCACCGCGTCGGTGCGGTGCTCGCGCGCCGTCAGCGGTACGTAGTCGAGGTCGCACTCGGGGTCGGGGGTGTGCAGGTTGGCCGTCGGCGGCACCACGCCGTGCTCCATGGCGAGGACCGAGGCGGCGATCTCGATCGAGCCGATCGCGCCGAGCGAGTGTCCGACCATGGACTTGATGGAGGACACCGGCGTCCGGTAGGCGTGGTCGCCCAGGCTCTTCTTGAAGGCGGCGGTCTCGTGGCGGTCGTTCTGCTTGGTGCCCGAGCCGTGCGCGTTGATGTAGTCGACGTCCTCGGGGTTGAGCCGGGCCTCGTCCAGCGCGACCGTGATGGCCTCGGCCATCTCGGCGCCGTCCGGGCGCAGTCCCGTCATGTGGAAGGCGTTGCAGCGCGAGGCGTAGCCGGCGATCTCGGCGTAGATGTGCGCGCCGCGCCGCCGGGCGGCCTCCAGTTCCTCCAGCACGAACACCGCGGAGCCCTCGCCGAGCACGAAACCGTTGCGGGTGCCGTCGAAGGGCCGCGAGGCGTGTTCCGGGTCGTCGTTGCGGGGCGTGGTGGCCTTGATGGCGTCGAAGCAGGCCAGGGTGATCGGTGAGATGGGCGCGTCGGTGGCCCCGGCCACCACGGCGCACGCCGAACCCTCGCGGATCAGCTCCACCGCGTGCCCGACGGAGTCGAGCCCGGAGGTGCAGCCGGTGGAGACGACCGTGGCCGGGCCCTCGGCGCCCGCCGCCCACGCCACCTCGGCGGCCAGGGAGCTGGGCACGAGGTAGTTGTACAGGTGCGGCACCGCGTAGCGGTGGTCCACGAGGTCGAGCCGGCCGCCGTCGCTGACGACGCGGTACTCCTGGTCCAGGCCCATGGTGGCGCCGACCGCGCTGCCGATGGTGACCCCGACCCGGTACGGGTCGGCGCCCAAGAGGTCGAGTCCGCTGTCGGCGAGCGCCTCGCGGGCGGTGACCACCGCCAGTTGGGCCGCCCGGTCCATCCGGCGGATCTCCTGGGGACTCAGCCCGTGTTCCTCGGGGTCGAAGTCGATCTCGGCGGCGACCCGGGACCGGAAGGCGGAGGGGTCGAAGAAGGTGATCCCCCGGGTGGCGGTGCGGCCCTCGCTGAGCAGGCTCCAGAAGTTCTTCCGGCCCACCCCGCCGGGCGCGGTGACGCCGACGCCGGTGATGACCACTCGTCTGGCGCTCACGCCCGGCCCTCCCAGTCGTAGAAGCGGGTGGCGAGGGCGTCGGCGGGCGAGCGCCAGGTCGCGGGGTCGTACGCCTGGATGAACGGCTTGAGGTCCTCGCTGATCCGCACGAACCTGTCGTCGGTCTTGGCCTGCTCGATCAGCTCGCCGCCGTTGTCGCCGTCGAAGTCCTGAAGGTGGAAGTAGAGGCCGCGGTAGGCGAAGAGCTGGCGGCGCCGGGTGCCCATCAGGTGGGGCATCTCGGTGCCGTCGAACTCACCGAAGAGCCGGGCGACCTCGGTGCTGCTGCCCGGGTCCATCCGGGCGACGATCAACGTGCTGTGCATGGTCTCTCCTCTGGGCGGGTGGGGCGGGTGCGGGCGGGCGGGTCAGCGGGCCGGTCCGAACCAGCGCTCCAGGGCCATGGGCAGGTCGGCGTGGCTGCCGGGGGCCGCCCAGGCCACGTAGCCGTCGGGGCGGACCAGTACGGAGGTGGTGCGGGCCAGGGCGCTGTCCTCGGGCAGTACGGGGGCGGCGGTGACGACGTCGATCCGGTCCAGCCAGGGCCGGGCCCGCTCGCGCAGCCGGCCGTTGTCGGCGAGGTCCAGCAGCACACCGCGTCCGGCCCGCAGCGCCTCGGTGCTGCGGGACAGCAGCTTGTGGCCGCTCAGTTCCACATCGGGCAGGCGGCGGCCGAGCAGCGGGTGGGAGCCGCCGTCGAGGTCGTAGTGGATCTCCAGGCCGGAGACCATCGCCGCGAAGTGCCGGGCGACCTCGGGGTAGCGGATCAGTTCGGTCAGTACGTCGCGCAGCGGCTGCACCTCGGGTCCGGACAGGAACAGCAGTCCCTGGGCCCGG
This sequence comes from Streptomyces sp. NPDC059906, assembly GCF_042730645.1. Classification (NCBI taxonomy): domain Bacteria; kingdom Bacillati; phylum Actinomycetota; class Actinomycetes; order Kitasatosporales; family Streptomycetaceae; genus Streptomyces; species Streptomyces sp. NPDC059906. Next base: position 12,496 of record NZ_JBHWKU010000054.1, on the reverse strand, counting down.
GTGTTCATCAGCAGCCGTTCCCCGACCGGGTGGCGTTCGGCGTGGTAGCTGTCGAGCAGCGACTCGGGGGCCCGGCCGCGCACCACGGCGCCGAGCTTCCAGCCGAGGTTCACCGAGTCCTGGATGCTGGTGTTCATGCCCTGGCCGCCGGCCGGGAGGTGGATGTGGGCGGAGTCGCCGGCCAGGAAGACCCGGCCGCGCCGGTACTGGGAGACCTGCCGCGTGCCGTCGCCGAAGGCCGACAGCCACACCGGTTCGGCGTGCGAGATGTCGTCGCCGGTCAGCCGCTGCCAGGCCGCGGAGACCTTGTCCCAGGACGGGGGCTGCTCGCGCCGCTTGGGCGGGGTGCCGCGCTCGCACACGATCAGCCGGGTGATCCCGCCGGGCAGCGGGCCGACCATGACCATGCCGCCTTCCAGGGTCTCGCCGATCATCCGCGGTTGCAGGTCCACGCCCTTGACGTCGGCGAGGTACATCTCGAGGGTCGAGGGCGTGCCGGGGAAGTCGAAGCCGGCCTTCTTGCGGATCACCGAGCGGCCGCCGTCGCAGCCGACCAGGTACTCGCAGCGCAGCCGCTGGACCCCGTCGGGGCCGCTCACCTCGACCTCGACGCAGTCCTCCTTCTCGGTGACGGACCGCACCTCGTGGCGGCGCCGCAGGTCGGCGCCGAGCCGGGTGCACCACTCCTCCAGGACGGTCTCGGTGACCGACTGCGGGACGCTCTTGGCCGCCTGGTGGGCGCCGTCCAGCACGCTGAAGTCCACCGGCAGGCCCCCGAAGTGGCCCACGTTGCTGACCTCGACGTCCCCGAAGCGGGACAGCAGGCCCCGCTGGTCGAAGACCTCCATGGTGCGTGCGGTGAAGCCGAGGCCCCGTGACTCTCCGGTGCGGGCGGCGAGTTTCTCCAGTACGACGACGTCGACGCCCGCGAGCCGCAGCTCGCCCGCGAGCATCATGCCGGCCGGCCCGGCGCCCACGACGATGACTTGTGCGTCCATGACACTCCTCGGGAACTCCCGCCGGGCGGGCGGGGCAGGGAACGGGTGTGGGGCGGATCAGCGGGACAGGCGCCCGATGGCCTGGTTCGCCAGGTGCGCGGCCGCCGCGTGCCGGGGATCGGGTGAGAACGCCTCGTGGCGCACCGCGACCTCGGCGAGCTTGATGGTGTGCTCGTCGCCGATCTCCACGGCCCTGGCGAAGACCTCCGCCAGGGCGGGCGGGCCGGCCGGTGCCGGGGCGGCGATGCCGGGCGCCGCGCGGAACCAGTCGAGCATCGTGCGGCTGACGGCCCGCGCGGTCAGATAGGACGGGCGGCGCTGCGCGGGCGGCAGGTGGTCGACCACCAGGCGCACCGCGGCGGGCCCGGTGACGGCGTGGATCAGGGGGATCGGGTGGCGCTGGGAGACGGTGGCGTAGATCCCGGCGTACTCGGCGACGAGCGCGTCCAGGGCCCGCGCGACCTCGTCGCGGCCTCCGTCCCCGTCGCGGCCTCCGTCCCCGTCGTGCCCGGCGTGCGGGGCGGGTCCGGGTCCCGGCACGTCGTCGGGGTCGGCGACGATGCCGTGGGTCGAATGGCGTGCGGCCCAGTAGCCCAGGCCCTGGGCCAGTTCGCCCAGCTGGAACCGGTTGTCGCCGGGGGCGGCGGCCACGGCCCGGACCGCGTGCGCGGTACGGATCACCCCGTGGGTGAGCACCGCGGACATGCCGGGCAGCAGCCGGGGCCACCAGCGGGCCAGCACTTGGGGCCACGGGCCCAGCGCCAACTCCCTCTCGAACAGCGCCGTCCAGTCGGCCACCCGGGAGAAGTCACCGAGCGCGGCCCGCCAGTCGGCGGGGTCGTCGGGGTCGATGGGCCAGCGGCGCTCGGGCACGTCGTGATAGGAGCGGCTGCGCAGGTTCCGCTCGACCCACGCCGGCACCTCGTCGGCGTACCCCATGTGAGCCAGGGCCTCGGCGGCCATCGGCGCGTGGTTGACGAAGCTTCTGCCGTGCTCGAAACCGACCGGACGCAGACGCTCCAGCGCCTCGCTCACGGCTTCGGAGTAGCTGAGTGCTGCCACGGCCGTCAGTCCTTGATTTCGCAGATGGCGGCGCCGGAGGTGAGGGAGGCGCCGACTTCGGCGGTGAGGCCCTTGATGGTGCCGGAGCGGTGGGCGTTGAGGGGTTGTTCCATCTTCATCGCTTCCAGGACGACGACGAGGTCGCCTTCCTGGACTTCCTGGCCTTCCTCGACGGCGATCTTGACGATCGTGCCCTGCATGGGGGAGGCGAGGGTGTCGCCGGAGGCGGCGGGGCCGGACTTCTTGGCCGCGCGGCGTTTGGGGCGGGCTCCGGCGGCCAGGCCGGTGCGGGCCAGGGACATGCCCAGGCTGGAGGGGAGGGAGACTTCCAGGCGCTTGCCGCCGACCTCGACGACGACGGTCTCACGGCCCGACTCCTCGTCCGTCTCGGTGTCGGCGGGGGTGGTGAAGGGTTTGATGTCGTTGGCGAACTCCGTCTCGATCCACCGGGTGTGGATGGTGAAGGGGTCGGTGGAGCCGGTGAGTTCGGGGGCGAAAGCGGGGTCGCGGACGACGGTGCGGTGGAAGGGGAGGGCGGTGGCCATGCCCTCGACGGTGAACTCGTCCAGGGCGCGGGCCGCGCGTTGGAGTGCTTCGGCGCGGGTGCGGCCGGTGACGATCAGTTTGGCGAGCAGGGAGTCCCAGGCCGGGCCGATGACGGAGCCGGATTCGACGCCGGCGTCCAGGCGGACGCCGGGGCCGGTGGGGGCGTCGAAGAGGGTGACGGTGCCGGGGGCGGGCAGGAAGCCGCGGCCGGGGTCCTCGCCGTTGATGCGGAACTCGAAGGAGTGGCCGCGCAGGGCGGGGTCGTCGTAGCCGAGTTCCTCGCCGTCGGCGATGCGGAACATCTCGCGGACCAGGTCGATGCCGGCGACTTCCTCGGTGACCGGGTGCTCGACCTGGAGGCGGGTGTTGACCTCCAGGAAGGAGATCGTGCCGTCCATGCCGACGAGGAACTCCACGGTGCCCGCGCCGACGTAACCGGCTTCCTTCAGGATCGCCTTGGAGGACGCGTACAGCTCCTGCGTCTGGGTGTCGGAGAGGAAGGGCGCCGGGGCCTCCTCCACCAGCTTCTGGTGGCGCCGCTGGAGCGAGCAGTCGCGGGTGGAGACGACGACCACGTTGCCGTGGGTGTCGGCCAGGCACTGGGTCTCCACGTGGCGGGGCTTGTCGAGGTAGCGCTCGACGAAGCACTCGCCGCGCCCGAAGGCGGCCACCGCCTCGCGGACGGCGGAATCGTACAGCTCGGGGACCTCCTCCAGGGTGCGGGCGACTTTCAGGCCGCGGCCGCCGCCGCCGAAGGCGGCCTTGATCGCGATCGGCAGGCCGTGCTCCTTGGCGAAGGCGACGACCTCGTCCGCGCCGGAGACCGGGTCGGGGGTCCCGGCGACCAGGGGGGCGCCGGCCCGCTGGGCGATGTGGCGGGCGGCGACCTTGTCGCCCAGGTCGCGGATGGCGTGCGGGGGCGGGCCGATCCAGGTCAGACCGGCGTCCAGGACCGCCTGCGCGAACTCCGCGTTCTCCGAGAGGAATCCGTAGCCGGGGTGAATCGCGTCCGCGCCCGACTCGCGCGCGGCTTTGAGGACCTTCTCGATGTCCAGATAGCTGGTCGCGGGGGTGTCACCACCCAGGGCGAACGCCTCATCAGCGGCACGGACGTGCAACGCGTCCCGGTCCGGATCCGCGTAGACGGCCACGCTCGCGATCCCGGCGTCCCGGCAGGCCCGGGCCACGCGGACAGCGATTTCGCCACGATTGGCGATGAGCACCCTCCGCATGTCAGGACGCCTGCCGGGTCGTCGTCGGCGCGTCCGGGGCCGCGTGGTGGAACCGGCCGGCGCCGGTCTGCAGCGGCCCCAGCGAACCGTCGAAGAAGACCAGCGGTTCGCGGCCCTGCTCCGGCGCTCCGAGGTCCACCACCTCGCCGACGACGATGTCGTGGTCACCGGCCGTGTGGACGTCGACCGTCGTGCAGGTCAGATGGGCCAGCGCCTCGCTCAGCACGGGCAGTCCGTCCGCGCTGAAGTGGTGCGGGACCCCGGCGAGCATGTCCGGCCGCCGCTCGGCGAAGTGCCGGGCCAGCGACTGCTGGCGGCCGGAGAGGAAGTTGACGGTGAACCCGCCGCTCCCGGTCAGCAGGGTGTGCAGCCGGGACCGCCGGTGCAGACAGAACAGGACGAGCGGGGGCTCCAGGGAGACCGAGGTGAAGGAGTTGACGGTCGTGCCGTCCGCCTCGCCCTCCGATCCGGTGGTGATCACGGTGACGCCGGTCGTGAACAGGCCGCACACACGGCGCAGGCCCAGGGGATCGACGGGCCGGCGCTGCTCGGGGGCGCGGGTCAGCGACCGCGCTGCTGCGGACATGGGCATCCCTTCCTGGCTCATGGGTCTTGGCTTTTGCCTTTTGCCTTTTGCCTTTTGCCTTTTGCCTTTTGGCTCTTGGCTCTTGGCTCTTGGCGGTGTCTGAGGGGGCTGCGCGGGTCAGAGGAGCTTGCGGACCTTGGAGCCGGCCTTGAGGATGCCGAGCAGGAACTCCCGGCCGACGCTGTTCATCTCGGCCGGCGCCTGCGCGGAGGCCCAGTACAGGAAGCGCGCCATCGTCACCGTCGAGGGGTAGATGAAGCGGCGGCTCTCGTCCTTCCAGCCGAAGACCGGGTTGACGACCGGGGACTCGTCGATCAGCTTGAAGACGATGTCGGCGGCCTCGTCACCGGTCAGCGCACCCGCCTCGTACTTCTCGCAGGTCTCCGCGGTGGCCTCCAGCAGCTGCTTGAAGGAGTCGCTCTGCGGCCACCACAGGCCCGGGTGGGGGACGTTCTCCAGCTCGTCGAAGTGCTCCTTGCGGCCGTCGCGCAGATGCTTGAGGCGGGCCCGGGTCAGCCGCATGGTGCCGGGGGTGATGAAGGAACCCCAGATCCGGAAGACCGCGTTCCACAGCCGGAAGTGGGAGAAGGAGATGAACGAGCTGTTCACCAGCTCGTCGTTGTACTGGAGCAGCCCCTGCTCCAGGCGCTCGACGTACTCGAAGCGCTCGGCCGAGAAGTCGCCGTCCTTCAGGGCGGTCACCAGACGCGAGGTCAGCGCGTCCACCACTTCCAGCGTGTTCGACAGCCCCCGGGAGAACAGCGGGTCGAGGAAGCCGGCCGCGTGCGACATCAGGCACCAGCGGTCGCCGACGGTCTGTTTCGAGGAATACTGCAGCCGGTCGGTGGACACCCATTCCCGCACTCGGGTGGCACCGTCGAATTGCCGCTTGACTGCCGGGTATTTGTCCAGGAAGAGCTGGAATTCCTGCTCCGGGGACAGGTCCTTGGGTTTCGGATAGGTGCGCTCGTCGATGGTCAGCGCGACGCTGCACAGCGGATTCCGGGACTTCTCGTGATTGTCGAACGGAATGATCCAGAACCAGCCGCGGTCGATCAGATGGTGCATGGTGCCGGTGTGCCAGTCGGCCGGCGGGCGGAGTGCCGCGGGGTGCCCGCTGACGTCGTCGAACCGCTTGATGCCGACGTAGTGGGTGAACATCGACCGGGAGTGGTGCTTGAAGCGGGCCGGCTGTTCCCGCAGGTCGAGCTTGTCGGCGAGCGGTGAGCGGAACCCGGAGGCGTCCACCAGGTACTTCGCCCGGTACAGCTCGGGCTGGGCGCCGGGGGCGGCGCTCTTGCCGAGGACCGTCACGCCGTCGTCGTCGAAGTCGACCTCGCTCGCCCGCCAGTTCTGGCGGGGGGTGCAGCCGTACTTGATCGCCACGTGGAACATGAAGGCGTCGCTGTCCTGGCGGAACATGTGGCTGTTCTGGTGGAAGATCTTCGGCAGCGCCAGCTGCGTCGCCTGCCGGGGGTCGGGTTCCTTGCCGACCTCGTGCTTCATGAACCCGAAGTGCGCCTTGGTGCCGAAGGTCGGGGCGATGTCCCGGGCGGAGGCCTGGACGCTGGCCAGGCTCTTCAGCTCGGGTATCCCGTGCCGTTCGGAGAGGATGTGGATCCACTCGACGAGCTGCGGGGTCATGGATTCGCCGATGGCGAAGCGAGGGTGCGCGGCCGCGTCGACCAGCAGGACTCTCGCGCCGTGCCGGGCCAGGATCGTCCCCGTCACGGAGCCGGCCAGTCCCGAGCCCAGGACGATGACGTCGAAGGTCATCTCCTCGGGGACGCCGGCCGGTTCGGGTATGCCTTCGGTCCGTGTCGCGACCATGAGCTGTCTCCTTCGTCGGGGCGGTGCACAGCGGGATTTGGTGGTGGGCGCGGCGGTGTGACCGCATGAAAAAAGGCCCTTCACTCCGTTTGGAATGAAGAGCCTTGTTACGGCTTCTGGAAGATTCTGGAAAGGGCATGCGAGAACCGCTGGATTAAGCGTGACAGCCTTTGCCCGGTGGGTCAACCCCCGGCCGGAACGGAAGGCGCGGAAATATCGGAGAAGGCGCTTCCGGAATGGGTGGGGGAAAGGAGTTTCAGCAGCAGGGTGCGCAATTCCTCCGGGCCGCCGGAACCGAGCAGGTCCGTCACGTCCGCCGCCAGGCCGGCCACGGCCCGCGCCACGGTGTCCAGCTTCTCCCGGCCGGTGTCGGTCACTTCGAGGGCGTAGCGGCGCCGGTCGTGCGGGTCGCGGCCCCGGCGTACGAGCTGCTGCTTGACCAGTTCGTCCACGAGCTGGGAGACGGCGGGCCCGGTGATCGCCAGCAGTTCCGCGAGCCGCTGCTGGGCGCAGGGCCCGGAGGTCGCCAGGGCGGACAGCGGGCCGTAGTGGCGCACCCGCAGACCGGTGCCGGCCAGCTTCTCGTCGCCGAGCCGGCGCAGCCGGTGGTGGGCCTGGGCCACCAGGTACTCGGTGCCCTGGACCAGGGACTGCGCGGACTCGGGCAGCAGACGGGCGAGGAGGGTGTCGAGCCGGGCGGTCTCGTCGGGGGTGAGTACGGAGGTGAGCAGGGCGTCCCGCTCGGCCACCGCACGCCGCCGGACGTCCAGTGCCCGGCGGCCCTCGTCCGTCAGGGAGAGCACGTACTGGCGACGGTTGTCCGGGTTGCGGGTGCGCCGGACCTCACCGCGCTCCTCAAGGCGGTCGATGACCGACACCATGATGGTGCGGTTGATGCCGAGCCGCTCGGCCAGGTCGAGCTGGGACTCCCAGTCGCGGCCGGTCAGCGCGTCCAGGACCAGGAAGTCGCGGGAGTCCGCGTCGCCGCCGGTGCCGGTCGAGGAGAACTGGGCGTGGACCCGGCGCAGGAGGTAGCCGATGAAGTCGGTGAGTGCCTCCGGGAGCACCCCGGGGACTTCCGCGGTCTCCTCGGTCCGTGTGACGGGGCCTCGCCCGGCGTCGCGTTCATACCGCAAGAACAGCACCTCCTGCCCGAGTATACGGGCGCGTCCGGGAGCATCCGGAGGCGTGTGCCGCCCCGCGGTCCTGTGGTCGGGGGGCTCCGGCGGCCCCGCCCCGGGGGACAAGGCGGGGCCGCCGGAGGGTCACAGCGCGACCGGGGGGTGCTGCATGTCGCGCTGCGGCTGGGGGGCGGTCGCGGGGGCGGTCACCAGGGCGACGATCAGGGCCAGCAGGTACAGGCCGCCTCCGAGCAGGAAGCCGTAGGAGTACCCGGTGGTCAGCGCGTCGGGCACGCTGCCCGGCAGCTCGTTCTCGGTGACCACGGTGGCGGCGGCGGCCAGCCCGGCCAGGCCGATGGCTCCACCGATCTGCTGGGCGGTGTTGACCAGGCCGGACGCGGCCCCGGTGGCCTGCGGCTCGACGCCTCGGACGCTGATGACGGTGACGGTCACGAAGACCATGCCGAGCCCGAGGCCGACGATCAGCTGGGCGGGCAGCAGCGCCACCATCGGGTTCTGGCCGGGGGCCAGGAAGCTGAACCAGACCATGCCCGCGATGCCGACGACCAGACCCACGGAGATGACGGCACGCTCGGAGAGCCGGGCCAGGAGCTGCGGGCCCAGACCGCCGGCCGCGATGCCCATGCCGAGTGCGAAGGGCAGGTACGCGAGGCCGGTGACCATCGGCTCGTAGCCCTTGACCACCTGCATGTAGAGGGTGAGGAAGTAGAAGGTGGCGAGCATGCCGGCGCCGACCAGGAACATGATCAGGTTGGCTCCGACCCGGCTGCGGTCGGCGAGCAGACCCCGGGGGATCATGGGCGCCCGGCTGCCGCGCTGGATGGCGACGAAGGCGACCAGCAGGACGAGGGCGGCGGCCAGCCCGATCAGGGTGAGGCCGTCACCGAGGCCTTCCTCACCTGCCCGGGTGATGCCGAAGACGAGGGCGCCGAAGCCGAAGGTGGCGGCGAACGCGCCGGGCACGTCGACCTTGCCGCGCTCACGGTCGCCCTCGACGAGGACGCCGGTGCCCAGCAGCACGGCCAGGGCGATCGGGATGTTGATGAACATCACCCAGCGCCAGCTCAGGAACTCGGTGAGCACACCGCCGAGCAGCAGGCCGACGACCGAGCCGAGTCCGCCCATGGCGCCGTACACCCCGAGCGCCTTGTTGCGGGCGGGGCCGGCTTCGAAGGTGGTGGCCAGCAGCGACAGGGCCGTGGGGGCGGCGATGGCCGCGCCGGCGCCCTGGATCACCCGGGCCAGGATGAGCAGTTCCCCGTTCTGGGCCACGCCGCCGAGCAGGGAGGCGGCGGTGAACAGGACCAGACCGATGCGGAAGACCCGGCGGCGGCCGAAGAGGTCGCCGGCGCGGCCGCCGGCCAGCAGCAGGCCGCCGAACGCCAGCGCGTAGGCGGTGACGACCCATCCGAGGCCGGACTCGCTGAGGCCGAGGGCGCTCTGCATGCTCGGCAGGGCGACGGCGACGATGGTGTTGTCGAGGACCAGCATCAGCTGAGCTGCGGCGATGACCAGCAGCGCGAGGCCGGGCCTGCCGCCCTGCCGCGGCGGCGCCGCGGCCTTGGGGACGGCCTGGGTGCGGTCTTGCAGCGACATGAGTTCTCTCCGATGTCTCTGATGTCCCTGGCGGGAAGGGGATGGGCGTCTGTGGCGGAAGGGGATGGGCGTCCGTGGCGGGAAGAGGATGGGTGCGGCGGTCCCGGGGGCGGGCGGCGGCCGCGGTTCAGCGCAGGGCGGCGTCTGCCTTCGGGGTCCAGATGTCCAGGTCCTCGTAGGCGGCGCGCCACTCGGTGGCGTAGGCCTGGCGCAGTGGTTCGGGCATCTTGCCGAGGACGGTGGCGACCTTGGCGGCGTCGATGTCGTCCAGCAGCCAGGGCAGGTAGCGGGTGGAGTCGTCGCCGATGCGGGTGCGCTGCTCGGCGCTGAAGGCGGTCCACTCCTCCTGGCTCAGAGTGAGGTCCATCAGGGCGAGGGCGTCCCGCTCCTCGTGGTCGAGGTGGCCGCCGAGCTGCGTGACGAGGGTGTCGGTCAGGCCCCCCAGGCGCTGCAGCCCGGACTCCCGGTCGGCGAGGGCCGTGTCGATGTCGGCGAGCAGGGGTTCGATCACCGCGTGCTCGGCCTCCATGGCCTCCAGCAGGGCCAGCTCGTCCGGGCGGCCGGCCAGGGCGCGCTCCATCGGGGGCCACACGGTGACGTCCTCCGAGACGTGGTGCGCGGTCAGGAACTTCTTGAACAGCTCCCAGCCGACGGCGGTGCTCAGTACGTGCCGGGGGTCCTCGTCGACCCGGGCGGTGATCCGGGCGATGCGCTCCAGCTCGCGCCGCAGGGCGTCGTGGATCGCGAACATCATCGTCATGTCGAGGTTCTTGAAGTCCTGGTTCATGGCTCTCTCCCTCATCGCCTCACTGCTCCGTGCGGTACTGCGACGGTATCGTCAACTTGCTTATCTATCAAGACTCCAACTAGCAATTCACCAACCATCAGTGGTGCAAGGACTTGACGGGGATGGCGAAAGGGCAGGTCAGCGCCGCTCGGCAGGTTGCAGCACGGGGTTCTCCGCATCGGCGGCTTCAGGTGCCCCGGGACCGTCCGGGCCGTCCGGGGCGTCCGGGGCGTCCGGGGCGTCCGCCGTCCGGCGGATCAGGCTCAGCGCCGGTGTGGTCATCGCCGTGGTCACCAGGGCCATGAGCACCAGCACGGTGAACAGGTCGGGGCCGACGATCCCGAGGCCGAGACCGATGTCCAGCACCACCAGCTCGGTCAGCCCCCGGCAGTTCATCAGCGCGCCGAGGGACATCGCATCGCGCCACCCGTTGCCGGTCAGCCGGGCCGCGAGCGCGGCCCCGCCCCACTTCCCCAGCCCCGCCACGGCGAGTACGGCACCGGCCCACCACCACAGCGCCGAACCGCCGCCCAGCAGCGACACGTCGGTCCGCAGCCCGGTGCTCACGAAGAAGAGCGGCAGCAGTACCGGCACCGCGAAGGCACGCAGTCGTATCGCCGCCGTCGCGGTCCGCCGGCTGCCGCGCGGGGCGATCACACCGAACAGGAAGGCGCCGAACAGCGCGTGCACACCGATCAGATCGGTGACGTACCCGGACAGGCACAGGCCGCTGAACAGCACGACCAGCACCACGGCGTCGGAGTGACCGCGTTCGGCCCGCGCGGTCCACCGGGTCAGCAGCGGCCGGACGACGTAGAACAGGACGCAGGCGAAGGCCGTCGCGTAGAGCGCGGTCGTGACGGCGTCGAAGGGCGAACCGCTGTTCGCGATCGCCACGACGGCGGCCAGCAGGCACCATGCGCTCACGTCGCCGACGGCCGCGCTGGCCATGGCGAGCGCGCCCACCCGGCTGCGGTACAGCCCGCGATCGGTGAGGATGCGGGCCAGGACCGGGAACGCGGTGATGCTGAGCGCGACCCCGATGAACAGGACGAACGAGAGCCGGTCGGTGCCGTCCGGGGCGAGCGGGCCGTACATGCCGAGCGCCAGCAGGGCACCCAGCACGAGCGGCACGGCGGTGCCCGCCTGGGAGACGGCGAGGGCGGTTCTGCGGTCCCCGCGCAGCGCGCCGAGGTCGAGTTCCAGCCCGACGAGGAACATGAAGACGAGCAGCCCGACATTGCCGAGCATGTCGATGTACGGGATCACGGACGGGCCGAACAGCCAGGCCTGGCCCTCGGGCCACAGCGCGCCCAGCAGGGAGGGGCCGAGCAGGATGCCGGCGAGGATCTCCCCGACCACCGGTGGCTGACCGGCCCGGCGCAGGAACTGGGCGGCCGCCCGGCTGACGAGGATCACCGCCGGAACGGCGATGAGGAGGTCGGAGAGAGGGACGGGAACAGCGGCCATCACGTCTCCTGAGACGGGGAGGGGCGGGGCGGTGCGGGCCCCAGGGTGGGCGTCGCGGCGGTCGCCGGAGGGGTCAGGAGCCGTAGGGGCGGGCCGCCTTGGCCGCGCGCAGGGCGTCGGCCCACCACATCAGCTGGTCGAGCATGAGCTTGGCGGCCGCCTCGCACCGCTCGGGCTCGGCGGGAAACCGTCCCTCGGCGTCGAAGTGGTCGAGCACGCGGGGGAAGGTGACGACGTCCTTCATCCCCACGCAGTGGAACTCGGCGAAGATCTGCCGCAGATGCTCGATCGCGCGCACTCCGCCCGCCGCGCCGAGCCCGTAGCCGACGAAGCCGACCGGCTTGGCCCGCCACTCGGCCTGGAAGCTGTCGACCAGCGTCTTCAGCGGCCCGGGAATACTGCGGTTGTACTCCGGCACGACCACCGCATAGGCCTCGGCGCCCGCGAGCCGGGGACGCAGTGCCGCGGCCACGGGGTCGTCCGCGGCCAGGTCGGACGGCAGCGGATGGTGGGCCACGTCCACGACGTCCAGGACGAGGTCCCCGCGCCGCCGGGCGACCCCGGCGAACCAGCCCGCCACGTCCGGGGCGAGCCGTCCTTCGCGGGCCGAGCCGACGAGGAGCGCGACCCGGACCGGCGCGGGCGTCACCGGCCCGCCGGCAGCGGCGCGGGCACCGGCGTCAGGGCGAGGAACTCGGTGGCCTCGACCCGGGACAGGATGCGGCGGGTCACCGCCGGCATGCGCGTGCTGCCGTCGTCGGTGAAGACCACGGGGTCGGTGACCCGGATGCGGCGCCCCCGGGTGGTGATCTCGCAACCGCCCGCCGCCAGCACGTTCTTGACCCAGTCGGAGCCGGGCCCGTACGGCAGCGTGATGACGATGTCCGTGCCGCGCCGGAACAGTTTGACCGGCGTGGCGAACTCCCGTCCGGACTTGCGGCCCCGGTGATGGACCTTCCCGAAGCCCGGCAGGCGGCTGAACAGGGGGCCGACGAACCGGTTGGCGAACCGCCGGTTGAACCGGGCGACTTTTCTGTCGATGGGCATGACGTCCTCCTTGCGCGTCCTTGCGCGTCCTTGCGCGTCCGTGTGCTGTTTCGTTGTGTGTCTTCTGCGGCGGTGCCGGCCCCCCGCGCGGCCCCCCCCGGGGGCGGCCCCGCCCCGCCCCCCGGCCCGGCCCGCGGACACCCCCGGGCGGGCCGCCCGGGGGGGGGGGGCCGCCCCGGGGGCCCCGCCCACCCGCCCCC